>JAGYOB010000334.1 GCA_018399515.1 Candidatus Nanopelagicales bacterium | reverse complement strand
CCGACCGAGGCTGTGGCGCTTGAAGCGCAGCGGGTCGGGGCTGAGCTGATCGTCACCCATCATCCGTTGTTCTTGACTCCGGTCCACGGGGTCGCAGCACTCACGCCGGGTGGTCGGCTCGTGCACGACCTCGTCGGTCAGGGGCGAGCCCTGTACACAGCCCACACGAACGCCGATCGTGCTCGCGCAGGCGTGTCCGATGCTCTGGCCGAGATCCTGGGCGTTGATGACACGGCCCCCCTGATGCCTGATGAGGCTGATCCGACGGTGGGATTGGGGCGCATCGGCCAACTCGCGGAACCGATGACCTTGACCGCGTTCGCCGAGCGGGTGGCTGCGGTGCTGCCGGCGACCGCGCAGGGGGTACGCGCCGCGGGGGATCCGCAGGCGGTGATCGAACGTGTTGCCGTGTGCGGGGGATCGGGTGAGTCGCTGGCGGGTGCGGCCGATGCGCTCGGGGCGGATGTGTTCGTCACGGCCGATGCGAAGCATCACCGCACGATGGACCACCGGGCGGCTGGTGGCTGCGCCATCATCGATGTGGCGCACTGGGCCAGTGAATGGCCCTGGCTGGAAGCCGCAGCCCGCTTCCTGCGCGAGGATCTGGGCAATACGGTGGAGACCGTGATCTCAATGCACGTCACCGATCCCTGGACACTGCACGTCCCCTGCTCGCGAAGGAGCACATCCTGAACGCCGACCCCGCCGATCAACTGCGACTGCTGGAAGTGCAGGCCCTCGATACCGATCTGGATCGAATCCGCCACCGTCGTGACCACCTCGACGAGCAGGCCCGAGTCGATGAGCTGACGACTCAGTCCCGTGTCATCGCTGATCGGTTGACCGCGATCGAGGTCGAGGTCGCGGACGTGAGCCTCGAGCAGCGCAAGGCCGATAACGATGTCGAACTCGTCCGGCAGCGAGCGGCCAAGGATGCCGCCCTGCTCGAGTCGGGAACGATCAACGATTCCAAGCAGTTGACCCATCTGCAGTCGGAGATCGCATCCTTGTCACGGCGTCAGGAGGAGTTGGAGGATGTCGAACTCGAGATCATGGAACGTCTCGAAGGTGCCGAGCATCGACTGCGTGACCTCGTCGCGGATAAGGAACAGCTCGAGGCGCAGTTGGCTCAGGCTCGAGTCGATCTGGATGGGGCACGAGCAGAACTCGATGCCGCCGAATCGACGACCCGATCCCAGCGTGATGCGATCGCGACGACCATCGCAGCCGATCTCATCGCGCTCTATGAACGCCTGCGCGGCGAATACGACGGGATCGGCGCCGCGCGGCTGTTTCGCGGCCGATGCCAGGGATGCCAGATCGAGTTGACTCCGGTCGACATCTCGCGGATCCGTCAAGCCGGCGCAGACGAGGTTCTGCGCTGCGAGGAGTGTCGGCGGATTCTCGTGCGAACCGATGAGTCGGGCCTGTGACACGCAGGCTGATCGTCGAAGCTGATGGCGGATCGCGCGGCAATCCAGGACCCGCGGGGTTCGGTGCCGTCATCAAGGACGCAGGTACGGGAGCGGTGCTCTGCGAGATCGCCGGGTACATCGGAGAAGCGACGAACAACGTCGCGGAGTACTCCGGGGTGCGAGCGGGGATCGAACAGGCCCGGCGGATCGATGAACATGCCGCCATCGAAGCCCGACTCGACTCCAAACTCGTCGTCGAGCAGATGTCGGGCCGGTGGGCGATCAAGAACGCCAACCTGCGCCCGCTCGCGCTGGCCGTGCGCGATATCGCCGATGGGGTGACGTTCACCTGGGTGCCCCGGGAGCACAACGCCGCGGCCGATGCGCTCGCGAATGAAGCTCTCGATGCCGCGGCGCAGGGCCGCACCGCGCCGATCCTGCGCTATCCCGGCGATGTCGACCAACTGCAGGAGCAGGCCGAGGACATCGTCGGTGAGATCGCCGAGGAGGCCGCAGTCTTGACTGCG
>JAGYOB010000333.1 GCA_018399515.1 Candidatus Nanopelagicales bacterium | reverse complement strand
ACACGAGGTCATCTCCGGAGGCATCAAGCGCGCGGTGGAGATGGGCGTGGTGGACGAGGTTGTCGAACCGGTGGCCACCAAGCGCGCGGTAGCCCAGATCCTGTGGGACACCCCCGGTGTGCGCGGCCAGCACGGCAACATCCCGCTCTAAGGCCAATCCCTTTCCGCTGACTCCTCGAATGCACGGATGATTTCTTCGTCAAGATCATCGAAGTCATCGGGAATGTGAATCTTTCCCTTCAAGGCTCCACGTCCTGGCCGTTGGCCGGTGCGGGGCTCATAGCGGACGAGCCTCGCCACGGGCACTCCCTCGCGCGTGATCACGACGCTTTCCCCCGCCTCAGCTTCACTGACGAGCTCGTCGAATCGCTCCTTCGCCTCACCCAGATCCACCCGAATGCTCATGGTGACAAGTTACGGGAACCGTCTGACAGCGAACGTCCAGGAAACAGTTATCCCACCGGCGCGAGGCTCCGGGCGATCCGCAGCAACTTCTTGGTGGACAGGTTCTTCGCGCTGTAGGTCTCGATCCACACGCGGGTCTCGCGCAGGCCCGAACCACCGGCCGGCAGCGTCACGTCGATGTGGCCGCCGTACTCCTTCACCGACTTGCGGGTGCACGGGTCATCGGACTCCGGATCGCAGTAGGCGTAGACCGTGGCCGTGGCACCGTTCACCTTCGCGGTGGCGACCTTCTCGCCCACGCCGATGTCCGAGCACATCGGGTTGCCTTCCCAGATGGTGAACTGGGTCTTGGACCTCTTGCCGTAGATGCCGACCAGGTTCTCCTCGGTGCCCTCCGGGCACAGATCGTTCCCGCCGATGTGCTGGGCCTTCAGTCCGGCGGTGTAGGACGGCTCGTAGACGGTGTAGGTAACACCGACCTGCATGTCCTCGTACGCATCGCCCGACCCCATCGCCGAAGCCGGCACTGCCGCCGCACCCATCGCCAACGCAACTGCTCCGACGGATGCAATCAATCGTCGAGTGAACATGAGGAGCCTCCACCACCTGTGAACCGTGAGAAGAACGAACGACGCGAGCCTATTACTACCCTTGCCGCATGAGTCGTGTCTTCAACATGAGCGTGGCCTCGGTCTATCCGCACTATGTGGCCAAGGTGGAAAAGAAGGGCCGCACGGTCGCCGAACTCGATCAGGTCATCACCTGGCTCACCGGGTACGACGAAACTCAATTGCGCCAGCACCTGAAGGACGAGACCACCTTCGAAGACTTCTTCGCCCAGGCAAATCTCAACCCGAATGCATCACTGATAACCGGGTCGATCTGCGGGGTCAAGGTCCAGGAGATCGACGACCCTCTCATGCAAAAGATCCGCTACCTCGACAAACTCGTGGACGAACTGGCCAAGGGTCGACCGATGGAGAAGGTCTTGCGGTCCTAACCCAGTCGCACCGACTGTTAGTAGTTCGGCTTGTCCGGCTCGATCTGCGACACCCAGGCGTTGATACCGCCGCCCACATGGATGGCGTCGAAGCCCGCGCCCTTTGCGGCCGCCAGAGCTTCCGCCGAGCGCCCGCCCACCTTGCAGAACAGCACCACCTGCTTGTCCTGCGGC
>JAGYOB010000332.1 GCA_018399515.1 Candidatus Nanopelagicales bacterium | reverse complement strand
CCCATCGTCGCGCGCTACGGTCGCGGCTGGTTGCTGCGCGGCGGATCCATCTCACTGGCCCTCGGCATCTCGCTGTTCATCTCCGGTGGGCCGTTCGCCGTCACGATCGCCGGACCATTCTTCTCAGCCGCTGCAGGGGCCGGGTGCGTCGTCGGTGTCAGCGCATTCCTGTCCGCCCAGCAGCGCAGGGCAGGTGACGCGGCGATCACCGAAGCCAATACGGTCGCTGCGGGTTTCGGGATCCTGGGTCCTCTTGCACTCGGTGCAGCGGCCACCTGGTTGGGCGGCTGGCGTTTCTCGCTCGTACTGCTGGTGATCAGCCTCCTCGTGCTCGAAATCCTTCGTGGCACAAACCTTGCCGCCTATCGGATCGACGATCGGGTCCAGCGGGATGCCACCGGTCAGCGACCGGCGATGCCCACCTTGACCTGGTGGGCGATCCTCACCCTGGTCTTCACCAGCGCCATCGAGATGAGCTACATCTTCTGGGCCACGGACCTGCTTGCCTCCCGCGGCACCTGGGAGACCGCGGCAGCCGCGGCGGGGCTTTCAGCGTTGCTGCTGGGGCTCTTCGTCGGTCGGGCAAGTGGTTCCTGGCTCGTTGAACGACTCGACGCTGAGCGCAGCCTGCTTCTCGCATTGGTGCTGCTCGCCATTGGTTTTGCGCTCACCTGGATCTGGCCCGTGGCCTGGGTCATCCTCATCGGTCTGTTCATCGTGGGCTTGGGGATCAGCGTGCAGTTCCCCCTCGGGATGGCGCGCATCATGCGTTCATCGGCCGGTCAGGCGGATAAGGCGGCGGGTATCGCTAGCTCCGGGGTCGGGGTGGCCGGGATGATCATCCCGTTCGTGCTCGCCGTGCTTGCCGACAGCATCGGGGTGCACGGCGCGTTCTTGATCGTCCCGGTGTTGATCGCTATTTCCATCGTGCTGTTGCGCCTACGGCCGGTTCCCGCATCGATCGAGACCAATGTCACGATCTCCCGACGATCGCCGCAATAACCCCGGCGGCAAGCAAGCCCACCAGCACGCCCAGAGTCACGAAGCGACGCACCCGTGGAGACACGACTGCCAGCCTATGCATCCGATCGCCCTGCGTCCGCAGGGGTGGCGTCGCTACGGTGGTGGCTGTGAGTGATCGACAGCCCCCGGAGCGTCCGGAGGTATCCGCGATCGATCAGGTGCGCCTGGACCCGCGGCTGCGCACCCGCGATGACAGCGGCATCACTGCGGTTTCCCTCGGGACGCTGGCCTGGGCCATCGCCTGGTTGGTGGTGACGTTCGCCATCCCCGACACCGATGATTCCTGGCGGGCGATCACCGCTGCCGGCTTCATTCTCGGTTCCCTCGGATGGGTTTTCCTCGTCATTCGCCAGCGCCGCAAGCAGCACCGGCGACACGATCAGGAGTGACCGAGATCGAGGGCGTCGTAGGCGAGTTCGTCGGTGACCGGCGCAGCGATCGCCGGGATGCCTGTCGTCGTCGGAGTCTCGCTGATCTGGGAGTGCGCACCGCAGCCATAGGCCAACGACACGACCCGTCCATCAGCCGGTGACATCTCCTGGGCGCAGACACCGAAAGCCTGGCTCAGCGGACCACCGATCGTGATGAGGAATCCGCACGTCGAGCAGGTCGAATCGACCGATCGAGCCATCGCCGAACCGGGACCGAATTCACCGTCGTGCCACCGGTGGGCAGCACCCTCGAGCCCCTCCACCGACAACACTCGTTCGCGCCCCAACCCGATTTCCCATTGCGATGGGTGCACCGGCGCTTTGGAGGCGAAGCCTTCAAGATCGTCCATCCCGGTGAAACCGGGGATGAGCCGAGGATCGTCGGCCGGAGTCGGCCACACGATCCCGACCACGAGGTCACCCGGTTGCACCCGCTCGCTCCACGGCACCCATTCCGGTGCGGTAATCGAAGCTTCACCGGGCAGCAGCACAACCTCGTCGATGGTGATGTTCTTGGCCCTGGGAGCCCGAGCGACGGTCACCGCCCAGGTCCAGCCGACGTAGCCGGGATCTGTGCAGGAGAACGTGTGCGTGACGACACGTTCGTCCTCAGCCGCGACGCCGAGGTGCTCGCCCACCATCCCCGGTGGCGCCTCGGCTTCGGCTGCAGCTCGGGCCAGATCCACGGACTTGGCCGCCGCAGCGTCGAGTTTCACAGTCGACTTCGCCTTCGCTGGTGCCACGATCGAGCCCGTCACTCGATCCCCGGTCGCGGCACCAGCCGGAAGATCCAGATGCCCTTGGTGGTCTCGCCAGTGCCGGCCACGATCTGCAAAGGCAGCCCGTCGACGGGTACCTCCTGAAGGTCAGGGAAGGAGAATCGGTAGTAGGTGGAGGTCGTCGGGGTCTGCAGCAACCGCTGGCTACCGACGACCGGGGTCCAGCCTTCTCGCGCGACGCTGGGTTCGACGCTGATTCCGATCGTTTCGCCTGGGACGATCGGGATCGTGCCGACACCGCCTCCGCGCAAGGCGTTCTCCACGACATCCTGGGCGCAGGCGGTCGAATCGAGGGTCTCTCCCGAGAACGACCAGCACAGGGCCCCGCTGTGCGCGGAACTTTGACCGGAGAACACCGTGATCCCCGGGCTGGGCTTCTCGCACGCAGCCAGGGCGAAAACCGACGCACCTGCCGCAGCGAGGAGGGCCAGCCGACGCATCTTCATGACTCCCACCCTATGCAATGGGTGAACGCAGCGCGATCAGACATCGAAGTCGTCGGCGACAGCACGCATGAGCGCGGCGATCTTGCGGGCATGCTCATCACCGGGATAGCGACCCCTACGCAGCTGATTAGAGGTGGCATCGAGCAACTTGATCAGGTCCTCCACGATCGGCGCCATGTCCTCGGCCGGTTTGCGCCCGGACTTCACCACCGACGGTGCCGGTTCGAGCAGTGTGACCGTGAGCGCCTGCTTGCCCCGCTTGCCGTCGACGATGCCGAAGTCGACCCGAGCCCCCTGCTTGAGGCTGGTCGTCCCCTCGGGCAGCACCGAGGCGTGGACGAAGACATCCTCACCGTCATCGGTGACGAGGAAGCCGAAGCCCTTCTCCACGTCGTACCAGCGGACCTTGCCTGCAGGCATGGCTCACCTCCTGACTCTCATCGCAGACTGACTCTCATCGCAGACTGTGCCTCTCGTGCCGGGGGATCGCTCCTCCCGGGCCTACCCCCCAGGCTAGCCGTAGTCTGGCCCGGTGAGCACATCAAGGCCCCCCGCCGGAGATCGCCTGCTGCGCGCTGGCGCGATCGTGACCGTGATCGGCCTCGTCACCACCATGGTCGCGATGCTGCCCTTGATCATCCCCGACCTGACCCTGCCCCCGGCGATGTGGTTCGCCTCCATGATCATCGGGATCGGTCTGGCGATGGTCATCGCCGGCTTCGCAGTGTCCGCCCGCGCCCGCGCCCGCTCCGCCAGCCAGCCCGAGAGCTAGTCGGTCAACTCCAGAAGGGCGTCGAAGTTCGGCGCCCCAAGCCCACTCGCCATGTCGTATCCCTTGATGGCTGGGCAGCAGGCGGGTTCAGGATCGACCATGTTGTCGCCGTCGACGATGTCATAGAACGC
>JAGYOB010000331.1 GCA_018399515.1 Candidatus Nanopelagicales bacterium | reverse complement strand
ACGACCGCCTGCAGGTGCGCATCGATGTGCGTCACGACGTAATCGCCGGGGACGGCCTCGGTGATATCGAGTGTTCCTGTGACACGACCCACGGTGTCCACGGCCAAGGTGGTGATACCGGGAATTCCGCGCAGTTGTGCGTCGTATTGCGATTCCAGACCCGTTCGACCGACGATGTCGCGGCTGCGCAGCCGAGCGGGGTCGGTGGTCTCACCCTGCTCATCAAGTTGATCTTGTGACACCGGCCCCACATACCCGAGCAGATGGGCCATGTTCGCGTCGAACGGCCGGGGGTATTCGCGCACGGCTTCCAGTTGCGCTGTCACGCCGGGGAACTCGCTGCGCCGTTCCATGATCGCCAGGGCTGTTTCGGTGTCGACATCCTTGGCCACCGGAATCGGCTGGTAGGGCGAGCCATCCCAGCAGACCGGTGGCGGTGCCGCTCCCTCCTGACCGCAGGGCACCAAACGACGCGTCAGTTGATCCTCGGTCACATCCAAGGCCTCAGCAAGGTTCGCGATGACCTGATCCCCATCGTCATCCTCGCGATCCAGCGCCATCCGATCCACGGAGACGACCAGGGACACCCGATTGGCGACCAGCGGTCGACCGCGCTGATCGAGGATCAACCCGCGGACCGCCGGAGCGATCACCTCGCGGGTGGAATTACTGGCCGCCGCTGCCCGCAGGGAGTCACCGGCCACGAGCTGCAGATAGGACAGGCGCGCCACCAGGGTGCCGATCAGCGAGATCAGCAGCACCCCGAGCACGATGAGGCGCAGGGATGAACGCTCGCTCATGCCCCTCCCTCACTTGTCGGGCTCTCACTTGTCGGGCTCTCACTTGTCGGGGACTCGCCTGTCGGGCACGCCTGCCGCGGCTACGACGCACCGGAGGTACCCGGCGTTCCGGGACGATTCAGCGCCCGAACGCCTCCGGAACCACACGACGACTGACCCAGCGCACGAGGGGAACGACCACGAGGGACAAGATCCCGGCGTACACGGCGGCAGCCACCGTCATCGAGGGTACCTCCTCCCACCGCACGCGAGGGTCACCCAGGAGCCCCCCGAGGGCGGCTGCAGCGACCACAGCGACCCCACCGGCTACCGCCGTGAGCCCGGTCGTGATGGGCCACGGCCGTTCGTCAGAGTCGAACACCCGCCCGAGGCCGTAGCCGACGAGCGTGAGGATCAACGCCGACACGCCCACGGTTCCCTCGGCCGGCGGGACCAGATCGACCAGCACACCTGTCGCGAAACCGGTCACCGCTCCGGTCACCGACCCGAACACGAAAGCCACGGCGGCCACGACTACGAGGGCGAGCGGCGGAGTGGCCGACCACCACGGCAGCGGGGCGAGAAGGCTCACCTCGATGAGCACCGCCAGCACCACCAGGCTGCCGATCAGAACCGCACGACGGATCGCCATATCTATCGCTCCACCGACTACTGCTCCGCCGGCTGCGGCGCCGGGATGACCCCGCGGGGCTCGGTGCGCTGCTGGGCGACGACGACGCCTACCAGGGTCACCCGTGAAGCATCGGCATACGGCACCAGGTTCGCCACCCGGGTCAACTGCCCCGGCGTCCCGCTGACCGACTCGACACGGCCGATGGGGATGCCGGGAACGAACGGCCGACCACCCTGAGAACCGAAGGTCACCACCACATCACCGACGTCGATCGCAGCGAGTGGGTCGAGCAACTGCATCGTCAACAGATCCTGGCGGCCTGTTCCTGACACGATGCCGATCTGCGAACTGCCCGCCAACCGACCGCCGGCGGTTGACGTCGCGTCCACGAGCAGTAAGACGGTGGACGTGTCCGGACCGACCGAAACTGTTCGACCCAGCAAACCTCCGCCGTTGATCACCGACATGCCGACCTCGATACCGTCGATCGAGCCAGCATCGATGGCGACCGTCCACGCGAATCCCTGAGCGGGACCCACCGCGATCACCTGCGCAGGAACGATATCGACGGCGGTGTCGGCTGCCAATCCGAGCAGTGCATCGAGTTCGGCAACACGTGCCAGATCCACTCCGGCCGTATCCACCGCGATCCGCAGTTCCTCGTTCTGCGCCTCGAGCGCATCGATGCGCACTTGCTGATCACCGAGTTGGGACACCGAATCGACGAGTCGACCAATCGGCGAGAACGCTGCCGTCACACCCCGCTCGAGTGGCCCGAAAACCGCGGCCGTCGCCGATCGCAGGGGCTGGATCGGGCCGCTGCCACCACCGCGCAGATCGAGCACGATCAACGTGATCGAGGCCAGAACGAGGATCGCCAGAATCAGGCGGGCCCTGCGAACATCCTTCACGGTGGGTGCCGTACTCGCTGCAGGCCTAGTGGCGTGGCTCGGAGATCAGGACCTGCTGCAGGGCCTCGAACTCCTCGACGCACTTCCCCGACCCGAGCGCAACGCAGTCCAAGGGATTGTCGGCCACGACGATGGGCATTCCGGTTTCATGTCGGAGTCGCTCATCGAGTCCACGCAGCAGAGCACCGCCACCGGTAAGCACGATGCCCCGGTCCATGATGTCGCCCGATAGCTCGGGTGGAGTGCGATCCAAGGTCGTCTTGACGCAGTCGACGATCGCGTTCACGGGTTCTTCGATCGCCTTGCGGATCTCATCGGCGGTGACCACGACGGTGCGCGGCAGTCCGCTCACGAGGTCTCGCCCGCGAATCTCCGCGTGCGGTTCATCCGGCATGGGGAACGCCGAACCGATGGCGACCTTGATCTCCTCGGCTGTCCGTTCACCGAGCAGCAGCGAGTACTCCTTCTTGATGTACTGGATGATCGCGTTGTCGAGCTCATCGCCACCGACACGGATCGAGATGGACGTCACGATGCCGCCCAGGGAGATGACAGCGACCTCTGTCGTTCCACCACCGATGTCGACCACCATGTTTCCGGTCGGCTCGTGAACGGGAAGGTCCGCACCGATCGCCGCGGCCATCGGTTCCTCGATGATGTAGACCTTGCGCGCCCCGGCTGCGTACCCGGCGTCCTTGACCGCGCGCTGTTCGACGCCGGTGATGCCTGAGGGGACGCAGATGACCAGGCGCGGCTTGGCGAGATGACGACGACGATGGACCTTCTGAATGAAGTAGCGCAGCATCCGCTCGGTGGTATCGAAGTCCGCGATGACCCCGTCCTTGAGTGGACGGATGGCAACGATGTTTCCGGGGGTCCGGCCGATCATGCGCTTGGCATCCGATCCGACCGCGAGGATGCCGCCAGTGTTCTGGTTGATTGCGACAACGGAGGGCTCATTGAGAGCGATTCCGCGCCCACGCACATAGACCAACGTATTGGCCGTGCCGAGGTCGACGGCCATGTCGCGGCCGACGAACGACATCGTGTTCGACACCTGTTTGTCTCACTTTCCCCGGTGCTCGCGGGCACGTGCGTGCCGACGTTGGTCTACCTATGGTATGCGAGGCGCGTGTCTGGTGTGACAAGTGAGGTCAGATCACGCTGCTGGCTCCTGGCGATCGAACAACTGCGCCCGTTCTACCTCAAGCCGCCGGAGACTCGCCTCGAGGCGGCCCATTCCCTCAGGCGACAGGGGCAAATCATAGGCAGCGCAGACAACGGCACCGAGATCTGCGCGGTAGTCGTGCCCTCGACTGTCGAACTCTCCCGGGGTGACCTGTGTGGCGAAAAGGGTATCCACCAGGACCTGGACCCAGGTGATGACCGGCATCCAGCGCATATCGTCGGGGACATGCCGCCCTCTCGGGTGCTGCATCAGCCACGCTGGACGTCGATGGAGTAGATCCCGACGGAATCGGACAACGGGATCCCCATCATGCTCAAGGAACCACACCCGCGGGTGCGGCTGCGGGAGCGGCTGAGGCAGTTGCTCGGGGCGATCGATGATCACCGGCTCCTCGGTCAGTGCGGCACGGAAGCGATCGCTGTCGTGCCCACCGGGAGTCCCCACCCACAGCGCCGCGTCGACATGGCGTTGATCCAACTCATCGGGTTCGATCGCGCGCTGCTGAACTCGGGCACCGAGACTCTCGCCATACAGCAGAACCCTCGGACGATTCGTTGCATCACGATCACTCAACTCGGTGAAGATCGCGTCAAGCAGTAGCCGTTGCGTTTGCGAAGCGAGGTCGACCTTGTCGAGGGACAGGAACGATGGCAGCAGTCCGTATCCGACAGCCACACTCGCGCAGTCACCCGCCGTCGCGATCTCGACAACCTGTACCGGCGTGGGATTGGCGTAACCGCTGCCCGCAGGCGACTGAACGACGATGGTTGAGCGCGTGAATGCACCCGTCCGCCGCATCTCGGCGATAGCGAGGTCAACCCGCTGTTCGGGCGATGACGCGGATTCGACACCGATGAACACACGAATCGGCACGGCAACGGCATCTGAACCAAGAACAGCACCGATATCCGCCGCTGTGGTGGTGGTCTGCACGAATCGCGCACCCTCTCGACCCAGGGAGCGATAGGAGACAAGGGATCCCGGCCCACCAGAGACCGAATTCGAGGTCGGTGCATGAACCAACCCCGGGTCCCGATCGCGTCCGACCTGTTCGAGTCGGGGTAACACGATCACACGACCGACGGCGGCCGCGGCGAGCACGCCCCCAGCGGCACCGAGGGCGAGCAGGGGGCGTCGCACCAGCAAGCCTGGGCGATGGCGAGCCACGGCGAGGGTGTCCACCACCGACCAGGTGATGGCGGCGGCACCGGCTGCCACGCCACCGG
>JAGYOB010000330.1 GCA_018399515.1 Candidatus Nanopelagicales bacterium | reverse complement strand
GGGATGGCTGAGTCTCGAGACCGCACTGATCGGACTCGCCCTGTCATTCATCCTCGGCGGTGTCGTGAGTGTCGTTCTACTGATCACCAAACGTGTGCAACGTGGAACCGCTATTCCCTTCGGCCCATTCCTCCTGCTGGGCAGCCTCGTCGCGGTGGCGACGAGGATCTAGCCGTCGATGCGTGCGATGAGGTCGCCGGAGTCGAGTATCGGTAACTCATTCCATTCGGCGACGACGAGGTCGATCCCCTGGCTGGTCAGGCGACGCTGGTCGGTGGTGGCGGTGACCTCAGCGATCAGGCGGGTCTCGTGCGAGGCCAACGCCGTCGACATCTGATTCACCGACAGTGCGTCCAGACCAGAGGCGACGCCATCGACGACCGGGAGCAGCAGCCCCCACCGCGGCCAACCGGTGAGGTCGTTGGAGTCCAGATCATTCGCTGCGGTGCCCTCGAGTGCGATCCGGATGCCCCGGTCGACGAGCAGGCTCGCTGCCTGGCCGCTTCCCACCGGCAACGAGCGGAACGAGAAGACTGCTCGCGATGCTTCGATGCGATCGAACAGACGCCCGGCGATGTTGGGGATGGCTGCCGCGCCGGAGTCCGGGTGCAGCAGTCGTGCCGGTGCGTACGCGACGATCGGGATGGTGGAGTTGGGCGTGGCAGCGATCAGCCGCTTCATTGCCTCGATGGTGCCGGTCAGGTATTCCACGGCGATGTCGAGTTGACGTTCGGCGAGATCGAGGAAGCGCATCGGATGGGACAGGTCGAGATCGCCGGGAGCATCCGGCCAGCCCGGGCGCAGCAGCAAGGCGATGGGATTGTCATCGGCAGGTGCGTGGATCGGCGCGAGGTGTTCGGCGAAGGCACCCGGTGTGGGCCGATGATCGCGCAGCGAGGCCAGCAGATCACCGGTGGTCAGCGGTGTCGCGAACTGACCGGTGATGTCTTCGGGGGTGAAATCCCAGGAACTGAGGGTTTCCCCGAGCAGCGCTTGACGGGTGCTGTGATCGGCGGCGAGTCGCTGCAGGGCCAGATCGCGCAGGTCGCAGGTCGAGACCGCGTCGACCTGGTAGGTCGCGTACCCGAGGGACACACTGACCGTGACATCGATGTCCACCCGGCGCGAGGTCACCGAGCCGTGGTCGTTGATGCGCTGCTGCAACGCGGTGAGTTGCCCGATCCCCTGGCGGATCACCGGACCACCGAGGAGTGCCACCCACAGGCGCCCGGGTTCCTCATAGGCGACGAACATCTCCCGCCCGGTGAAGTCGTCATTGCCCAGGGTGAGTCGCACCACCTGCGCGACGGCTGTCTGCTCGAACTTGCCACCGGCCAGCGCACCGAAATCATCGATCTCGAAAACGCCCAGGATGAGCGAGGTGCTCTGCGGGGCCTGATCGGCCTGCAGGGCCAGCCCGTTCACCGCTTCGTCGAAGGCGGCCAGGCTCGGCCAGCGATGATCGGTGTGGAACATCGTTTCGAAGGCCCGACGCGGGGACAGGTAATCCTGGGACACCACCGGCGCGAGGACCCCGAGCGATGCCAGTTCGGCGAACTCGGCAACGATCGACTTCGAGCGCAGGACGAAACCACCGACGGTCAACCAATGCACGATGAGGATCGAACCGGTGGTGCCCAGCCCGTCCGGTGATCCCAGCGGGATGCGCCGCTGAGGTGCGTATTCAACATTGACGAGTTCAGCCGGTAGGCCGTTGCGGCTCAGTTCGGCTGTGGCCATGCTCGAGCGCCTGGTGCCATCAGGCAGGGACACCACCGCTCGCGCCTGGGATGCACCGAAGATCGCGACCGCGACTCGTGTAGCGGTGGGGAGCGCGGCCCGAGCGGCAAGTTCGGAACTCAAGGACCCTTCGGCGATCCGACGCAACACCTCCGCCTGCTGTTTTCGCCACGCGGCGAGCACATGCTCGGCATCGCGTCTCCATGCGAGAACCGACAGCAACCACAGCGCCAACCAGGAGCCGATCAACACGGCGATGCCGACTGCGGACCCGAGCAGGTCGCCCCCGGTGTCCACGGAATTACCGACGATGTCACCGGCCATCGCCGTGGACCAGGTCACGGTCGCGATCACGGCAGCGACGAGAAGTCG
>JAGYOB010000329.1 GCA_018399515.1 Candidatus Nanopelagicales bacterium | reverse complement strand
GGCTGAATCGACTACGTCAAGTCCACGACCACGGGGGCGTGATCGCTGGGTTGCTTGCCTTTGCGTGCGTCACGATCGACATAGGCATCACTCACCCGTGCCGTGAATGCGTCATTTCCGTAAACCAGATCGATACGCATCCCGAAGCCCTTGTGGAATGACCCGTTGCGGTAGTCCCAGAACGTGTACGGCTCACCCTTGAGAGCTCGCGGCATGACCTCGCTCATCCCCGTGGCGGCCAGGTCGGCGAGCGCTGCTCGCTCGGCGGGTGTGACGTGTGTGGACTCGGCGAACAGCGCGATGTCCCACACGTCAGCATCGGTGGGCGCGACGTTGTAGTCACCGATGATCGCGAAGGGCCGCTCAGGCGTCGCCGCCATCTCGGCGACCGCTGTGTCTCGCAGCACCCGCAACCACTCCAACTTGTACGCGTAGTGGGGGTGATCGGGTTCGCGGCCATTGGGCACGTACACACTCCACACCCGCACGCCATCGCAGGTTGCCCCGATCGCGCGCGATTCCACCACGTCTTCGTACGGCGGCTGGCCGGGCAGATCGCGCACCACATCGTCGAGGCCGACCCGGCTCAAGATCGCCACACCATTCCATCGACCGAGCCCATGCGCGGCGACCTCATAGCCCAGGGCCTGCACCGCCATCGTGGGGAAATCGTCCGTGGTGCACTTCAATTCCTGCAGGGCCACGACGTCGGGTTGGGCGGTCTCGAGCCACTCCAGGAGCCGGGGCAGTCGGGCGGCGACGGAGTTGACGTTCCAGGTGGCGATGCGCACGCCGGTCAGGTTAGCCGTTATAGTCGTCAACCGTTGGGTAGGCCGATGGCCCACCCTGCCTCCTGCTCCGGAACGACCGGGGCCGATGAGTCCGAAGGAGGTCGGTTGCTGTTATGCGCCGATATGAAGTCATGGTCATCCTCGACCCCGATCTCGAAGAGCGCACCATTGCGCCGAGTCTCGAGACGTTCCTCAATGTCGTGAAGTCCGATGGCGGCACGGTGGACAAACTCGATGTGTGGGGCCGGCGCCGCCTCGCCTATGAGATCAACCACAAGCCCGAGGGCATCTACGCGATCCTCGACGTCACCTCCACCCCGGAGGCTGTCGCCGAACTCGACCGGCAGTTGAACCTCAATGAAGCCGTCATGCGCACCAAGGTGACGCGCCCGGAGCAGGTGTAGGTCATGGCTATCGGGGACATCAACGTCACCGTGGTCGGCAACCTCACCGCCGATCCTGAACTGCGTTTCACCCCGTCGGGGGCTGCTGTCGCGTCCTTCACCGTCGCTGCGAGTTCGCGCTATCTCGATCGCCAGTCCAACGAGTGGAAGGACACCGACCCGGTGTTCATGCGCTGCAGCGTGTGGCGTCAGTACGCCGAGAACGTGGCGGAATCCTTGACCAAGGGGACCCGCGTGATCGTGCAGGGCCGGTTGAAGCAGCGCTCGTACGAGACCCGCGAGGGCGAGAAGCGCACCGTGGTGGAGATGGAGGTCGACGATGTCGGCCCCGCGCTGCGCTACGCGACCGCGAAGGTCACCCGCACCGCCCGCGGTGATGGTGGCGGTTCCGGTGGTGGCGGTGGCGGCGGATTCGGTGGTGGCGGTGGCGCTCCCGCTGATGACCCGTGGGCGTCGGCCGGTCCGGCCGGTGGCGACGAGCCGCCCTTCTAATCCGCACGTAGACCAGACTTTCCCGACTTTTTCGAACACGAATCCAGGAGACGAGACAGATCATGGCCGCACCCAAGCAGCCCATTCGCAAGCCGATGAAAGCCAAGGCATGCGTGTTCTGTGGCGAGAAGGCTCAGCCGATCGACTACAAGGACACCAACATGCTGCGCAAGTACATCTCCGATCGCGGCAAGATCCGCGCTCGCCGCGTGACCGGGTGCTGCACCCGTCACCAGCGCGAGATCGCGGTCGCGGTGAAGAACGCCCGTGAGATGGCCCTGCTGCCCTACACCACGACCGGACGATAAGGAGCGACGCGATGAAACTCATCCTCACCAGTGAGGTCGAGGGCCTCGGTGCGCCCGGCGACATCGTCGAGGTCAAGGACGGCTACGGCCGCAACTACCTCATCCCCCGCGGGTTCGCGATGCCGTGGACGAAGGGCGGGGAGAAGCAGGTCGTGGCGATCAAGCGGTCGCGCGATGCTCGCGAGATCCGCGACCTCGGTCACGCCAAAGAGGTCAAGGCGCAGCTCGAGGACCTCGCGGTCGTCGTCAACGCCAAGGCCGGCGACACCGGCCGGCTGTTCGGCTCGGTGACCAACACCGATGTCGTCACTGCCGTGCGCAAGGCCGGTGGTCCGCTGCTGGACAAGCGCGCCATCGACGTCGCCGCCGTGAAGACGCTCGGGTCCTACACCGCACGGGTGCGGGTGCACCCGGAGGTCACCGCGACGATCAGTTTCGACGTCGTCGCCGGCTGACCCGCCACTGTCGACGAAGTGCCCGCTGCGTGCTACGCGGCGGGCACTTTGCATGCGTCGGTGGCACCGGGCAGATAACCGCGGTGGGCATACATCCACGGCCCGATCGCCTTGAGGACGTGGCGCACCCCGGGGGCGAGCATGCCCGCTCCGATGAATCGATAGGGGGCGCGCGAACGACGCAGCATCTGCGCCATGCCGAGCGGGCCGATGATGTAGCGCCCGGATTCGTCGACGAACACCGGTCCTTCATGAACGGCACTGTCGGGGATGCCCCATTCATCGAGGTCGATGCTCTGCCACGCCACGATGTCCACCGGCGGGTTGATCGCCTCGCGGATGCGGTCGGTGCCGTCCTGGCACACCCCGCAATCGGCGTCGAACAGGAAGGTCGGTCGGTCGTGTCTCATACGATCGACTATACCCCCGGGGGTATGTCCGCGCTCGCCAGGAGACCATCCACCGCTGTCTCGATCATGGCCAGAACCTCGTCGAATCCCCCGGCGTAATACGGGTCGGGGACATCGAGTTCGGGGTGCGGTTCGACC
>JAGYOB010000328.1 GCA_018399515.1 Candidatus Nanopelagicales bacterium | reverse complement strand
ATTGAACTGACGACCTACCGCTTACAAGGCGGTTGCTCTACCACTGAGCTACAGGGGCGTGAGTGAGGAAAGCAAGGCCTCAGACCATACCGAAACCTGCCCTGCAGGAGCCATGTGACCCATCTGCCGGTTGTGCCAACACGGGCCCGCCCGTCAACTTGGAGTAACGTCGTGGATCACCATGGGAACAGACGCACTCCTGCTTGTACTCGTTGTGGTGCTCATCGCGGCCAATGCTGTCTTCGTTGCCGCCGAGTTCAGTTTCGTTACCGTCGACCGACCCACTGTGGAGCGTGAGGCCGAGAAGGGTGATAGGCGGTCAGGCAGCCTGCTACAGAGCTTGCGAACACTGTCCACGCAGATGTCGGGTGCCCAACTAGGGATCACCATCACGAGTTTGGTCGTTGGTTTCATTGCAGAACCATCTATCGGTGCGCTCCTCATGGGCCCGCTGCAAGCATTCGGGATCCCTGAGCAGGCAGCACTGCCGATCTCACTTGTTCTCGCGCTGATCCTCGCGACAGCAACCCAGGCGGTATTCGGTGAACTGGTTCCCAAGAACTGGGCGATCAGCGAGCCACTAAGAGTTGGTCGCGCCGTTGCCGGTTTGCAGCGAGGGTTCACGGCCGCAGCCAGGCCGCTGCTACGTATTCTGCACGGTTCAGCAAACTGGTGCCTTCGTCGACTGGGCATTGAGCCGCAGGAGGAGTTGACATCCGCACGTACTCCAGATGAATTGGTATCTCTCGTAACCCGTTCTGGCAGTGAGGGAACACTGGATGATGCCACCGCACAACTGTTGACGAGATCCATCGTGTTCGGGGAGCGCGCGGCCAGTGACGTCATGACGCCTCGACCGCGTGTCAGGTTCGTTCATGCCGATGATTCATGCGCGGATGTCATGGAACTTGTTACTGCGACGGGTCACGCACGGTTCCCTGTGATCGGCGATGATGCTGACGAAGTGATCGGTCTTGTCCATTACAAGCACGTGTTGCACGTCCCCCTCGATGAGCGGGATCGCACCCCGATTGCTCGCGTTATGCAACCGGTGTTGACGGTGCCGGAATCACTCGAGTTGGACCCCCTGCTGTCCATGCTGCGCTCTTCGTCGACGCAGATTGCCATGGTGATCGATGAGTACGGCGGGACGGCCGGACTTGTCACGCTCGAAGATCTTGTCGAGGAAATCGTCGGTGAGATTCAAGATGAGCAGGACAGACCGGAACGTCGAATGGAGCGCGACCAGCAGGGTGGATGGACGTTGTCGGGCCTGCTCCGACCTGATGAGGCCAGCGAGATCTTGGGAGTTCAGCTCCCCACCGGAGAACAGAGCGAGACACTCGGTGGTCTCATCGTCGAGCGGCTGGGACGCATTGCAGGTGAGGGCGATGTCGTGATCGTTTCCGCAAGGGTCATCGGTGCGGATGAGCCTGTTGAACGTGAGGTGGCTCTCACCGTGAGAGCAATGGAGGGACGCCGTATCGACCGGGTACGTGCCCGTTTCGTCGAGAGCGCGGAAAACCTGGATGTTGACGGTGAGGTGCCATGAGCTTCGGTACCGCAATGCTTATTGGTGGCCTACTCCTAGTCGGAAACGCTTTTTTCGTAGGCGCGGAATTCGCACTGATTTCCGCCCGACGCACGCAGATTGAACCGAGAGTTGCTTCGGGTTCTCGCTCGGCGCGCACAACGCTGCGAGCCATGGAGAACGTCTCGCTGATGATGGCCGGTGCCCAACTGGGGATCACCCTGTGCTCGATCGGTCTGGGCGCCGTGGCGAAGCCAGCGGTGGCTGCAGTTTTTGAAAGCGCATTCTCAGCAGTGGGAATTCCGAGTGCATTCGTCAACCCGTCCTCGATCGCGGCGTCACTCATCATCGTCGTGAGTCTGCACATGGTTCTCGGCGAGATGGTGCCGAAGAACATTGCCATCGCGCGCCCCGAGCGCTCGGCTATGTTCCTTGGACCCATCCTCTTCGCCATTGCCACAGTGCTTCGTCCGATTCTGTGGATCCTCAATTCCACCGCCAATCTGGTACTCCGGATCATGCGGGTGAACGTTCGCGATGAGGTCGCGTCAGCGTTTACGCGTGACGAAGTCGCCGGCATGATCAAAGAGTCAGCCAAGCACGGGCTCCTCGATCCATCTGAGCATGAGTTACTCACCGGCGCGCTCGATTTCACCGGCGTATCCGCGGGTGACATTGCCGTGCCGATCGATCGACTGGTAACGGTGACATCGGAGTCCTCACCGTTCAGCCTCCAGGATGCGTGCGTTCGGACGGGCTACTCACGATTCCCGGTTGTCTCTGAAATTGGATCATTGGAGGGCTACGTTCATGTCAAGGACCTTGTCTCTATCGGACAACCGCAACTCGGTATGCCGCTCGAGCATCGTTGGATTCGAGATATGCCGCAGGTTTCGGCCGGGGATTCACTTGGGGAAGTCTTGGCAACAATGCAGCGGCGTGGAGTTCATATGGTGCAGGTCCGCGAGGGAAACGAGTTGCGGGGTGTCGCGATGATGGAGGACGCCTTGGAGAAACTCGTGGGAGAAGTCGCCGGTTGACTAGGCTGTGAGCATCATGCAGCCGGATCGAGTAGGACAGTCGATAAGCGACGGGGCAGCCTCGTTCGTCGTCGTGGCCAACAGGCTGCCGATCGACGCCACGATCGAAGACGACGGATTGGTCACCTGGTCGGGCTCACCCGGTGGACTGGTTTCTGCCCTTGCCCCCGTGCTCACCGGCCGGGAGGCGGTGTGGATCGGCTGGTCGGGGATCGCCACTGACGAACGCCCCGTGACCCCGCCGTCCATGATGGGCTCCTATCACCTCGTGGATGTGCCGCTCACGACGCAGATGGTCGAGGAGTATTACGAAGGATTCTCGAACTCGACGCTGTGGCCGCTGTTCCACGATCGCATCGTGGCTCCCGAATACCACCGGGATACGTGGAACGCCTATGTCGAAGTGAACCTGCTCTTCGCCGAACGGACAGCGGCCGTCGCTGCACAGGGCGCGACCGTGTGGGTGCACGACTACCAGTTGCTGCTGATGCCCTCGATGCTGCGCTCGCTGCGTCCGGATCTGCGCATCGGGTTCTATCTGCACATTCCGTTCCCCCCGGCCGAACTGTTCCTCCAACTGCCGTGGCGCCAGCGCATCATCGAAGGCATGCTCGGGGCGGATCTGGTGGGATTTCAGACACCGTTCGGGGCGGGGAATTTCTGCGAGGTCGCCTCGCTGCTCCTTGACATCGACAACACCTTCGACCGGGATGCAGGAGGCTGGGTCGATTTGGACGGAGGCCGACGAGTGCGCGTGGATGCGTTCCCGATCTCCATCGATGTCGTCTCCTACGCGGCACTTGCGGCGACACCCGAGGTGCAGCAGCGGGCGCGAGAGATCCGCAGTGAGCTCGGTGACCCGAAGTTCCTGCTCCTGGGGGTCGACCGGATGGATTACACCAAGGGCATCGATGTCCGGCTACGGGCTTTCGTTGAGCTGCTCGAGGATCAGATGCTCGACCCGGGAACGGTCGTGCTGATGCAGATCGCGACTCCGAGTCGCGAACAGGTCGAGGAGTATCAGCGCCTACGTGAGGACATCGAGCTGCTGGTGGGGCGCGCCGCCGGTGCGCTCGGCGAAATCGGGGAAATGCCCCTTCGATACATGTATTCCGGGCTGCCGCGCGAGGAGTTGGTTGCGTTCTACGTCGCCGCGGACGTCATGCTGGTCACCCCGTTTCGAGACGGCATGAACCTGGTGGCGAAGGAGTACGTGGCCTGTCAGGTCGACGACAACGGGTCGCTTGTGCTCAGCGAGTTCGCCGGTGCGGCGCTGGAATTTCCGCAGGCATGGCTGGTCAACCCGTTCTCGCAGGAGTCGGTCAAGGAGGCGATCATGACCGCCATCGGGACGACTTCCGCCGATCGGCGCCGCCGGATGTCGGCCATGCGCACCCACCTGACCCGCCATGACGTCGCTCGCTGGGCGAAGGGTTTCCTCGACGCGCTCGCGGCTGTGTGAGCGCTGGAGTCTCATCGATGTTCTCGATCATTGCTCCCGACCAGGTCACCGGGTTGGCCTGGTGGCCGCCGGTCCTGGTGATTATCACCCTCGTCCTGTTCAACCTGCTCTACCACCGCGTGGCCCCGCAATCGCATCATCTGGTGTGGGCGCTGGGTGGGACGTTCTTCCTGCTCGCGCTGGGATTGCTCGATGGCAACTCCTGGACCGACATGGGACTTGGTTGGGGCTATCTGTTCTGGGGTCTGCTGTGGGCGATCGCGAGCATCGTCATCGTCACGCTCGGATATGTCATCGTCGCGACATTCCGCAAAGGCCGCGATGCCATGCACGACGAGCGAGTCAGTGCGCTGAGCGGACCGAAGCTGATGTTCAACGCACTCGTCGAGGTGCCCTTCGGGACCGTATTGTTCGAGGAAATCGCGTTCCGCGCGGTGCTGTTCTCGATGCTGGCTCGCCGCTTCGGGATCGTCTGGGCGCTGGTCATCACCGCTGTGCTGTTCGGGCTGTGGCACATCCTCCCGTCGATCGGCACCCACCAGCAGAGTGCGGCCTTGGGCAGCGTGGTCGGGCAGGGCCGACGTGGCGCGATCCTCGCCGTGATCGCCTCGGTCTTCACCACGACGTTGGCCGGTGTGGTCTTCGCTGGGATGCGACTGCTGTCGGGCAGCGTCCTGGCACCTATGGGGCTGCACTGGGCCACGAACGGGATGGGCTACTTCTTCTCCTGGACCATCATTCGCACGCGCGCTCGTCGACACCGCCGAATCTCTCATGGCGAGGAACCACCGCAGGGTGCGGGCTGATGCCACACTGAGGCAATGCCCGACGAGTCCTCGATCTCAGGTCAGCAGTCGAACCCCGGACCGGTCATCAAGACGGTGCAGAAGGTCGAACACACGGTTGCCGTTGTTCAAACACGTGCTCAGAAGATGTACGAACGATGGTCGATCGTGCCGATCTTCGCGCTCACGCTGGTGTGGATCATCGCGATCCTCTTCGAATTCAGCCCGTCGCTGAGCCCGACCTATCGGCTGCAGGGATTGCTGCTCAACGGTCTCGTGTTCCTCGCGTTCGCCACGGACTTGGGCATCCGATTCGTCCTGGATTCACAGAAGAAGACTTTCCTGCGCCGCAACTGGTATCTGGTCATCGCAGTCTTGGTTCCTCCGTTGCGCATTCTGTTTCTGGTGAATGCGCTGCTGCGGCTTGGTCGTGATGCCGGTGGGTTGGCGAAGCAGATCGGTCTCGCTGCCCTGTATGCGGTGTCCGTCGTGGTGTTCCTCGGCGCGGCGCTCACCCTGTCGGCCGAGATCGATGCTTCCGGATCGAGTATCGACTCGTTCGGCGATGCGGTGTGGTGGGCATTCGTCACCGTCACCACGGTGGGGTACGGCGACTTCACGCCGGTGACGGTGACGGGTCGAACGATTGCCGTGGTGATCATGTTCACCGGAGCCGCAGCCGTCGGTGCGTTGACAGCAGCACTGGTGTCGTTCGTCACCTCTCGCGTGCACCGCCGGGATGCCACCGGACAGGCGTCGGGGGACGGTGATGCAAGCGATGGATCCGATGAAGACGTGATGGCGGCGTTGCACGACCGCATCGAGCACCTCACCTCCCAGGTCGAGGCGATCAGCACCCATCTGGGGGTGAAGCGGGCCACGGCAGCGCAGGAGAGTCCGACGCGCCCTGCGAGGGGGTGAATGACATCGATGGGATTCGCCCCCTACGATGACGGTCACAGGGCCTGGAGGGGCCTGGTCGGACACATGACGATCGATCGCGGAGGCACGATGGAATCGGTGCGGGCACGGCTGGACACGCAGGCAGCCGAAGCAGCACTCTCCGAGCGCGATCGAGGAGTCTTGGAGTTCGAGCGGCAGTGGTGGAAGTACGCCGGTGCCAAGGAGCAGGCCATCCGCGATCTGTTCGAGATGAGCTCCACCCGGTACTACCAGATTCTCAATACCCTCATCG
>JAGYOB010000327.1 GCA_018399515.1 Candidatus Nanopelagicales bacterium | reverse complement strand
GAGTTGTCGACCCGTGACCCGCACAAATCTGTCGGGTCGGATGAGGCTTGGGCGGAAGCCACCGAGGTCTTGCGCCAGGCGGCGTACAAGCAGGGCCTCGACCTGGTGTTGGACGAGGGCGGGGCCGCGTTCTATGGTCCCAAGATCTCCGTGCAAGCCAAGGATGCCATCGGGCGGACCTGGCAGATGTCGACCATCCAGGTGGATTTCAACCTGCCCGAGCGTTTCGATCTGGAGTACCAGGCATCCGATGGCACCCGACAACGGCCGGTGATGATTCATCGTGCCCTCTTCGGATCCATCGAACGGTTTTTTGCGGTGCTGCTCGAGCACTACGCCGGGGCGTTTCCCCCGTGGCTGGCTCCAGTCCAGGCGGTGTGCATCCCGGTGACCGACGACCATGTGCCCTACCTGAACACCATCGCCGATCGTCTTCGTGCTCGAGGAGTGCGGGTCGAGGTGGATGCATCGGATGACCGCATGCCCAAGAAGATCCGCACGGCGACCAAACAGAAGGTGCCGTTCCTGCTGATCGCCGGTGACGAGGATCAGGCAGCCGACGCCGTGTCCTTCCGATACCGGGACGGAACCCAGGACAACGGGATCGCCATCGATGCTGCGATCGAGCGGATCGTCGAGGCGATCGAGACCAGGGCGCAGGTGTAGGGCGTGGCTTCGGCCGATGACCTCGGCGATCGTTGGGAACGCCTGTGGGTGCCCCATCGCATGGCCTATCTCAAGGGGGAAAGTCGTCCCGGGCATGATCAGGCGGGTTCAGACTGCCCGTTTTGTCGCGCTCCTGCCATCGAGGATTCCGAGGGTCTCATCGTCGCACGGGGCGAGCATGTCTATGCGGTGCTCAATTTGTATCCCTACAACTCCGGACATCTCCTGATCTGCCCGTATCGACATATTCCGACATATGACCTCATCAACGAGTCGGAGATCCTCGAAATGGGTCTGTTCACCCAGCGTGCGATGCGGGCACTCACACTGTGCGCGAGAGCCCACGGCTTCAATATCGGCATGAATCAAGGTTCCGTGGGCGGAGCCGGGATCGCCGGGCATCTGCATCAGCACGTCGTTCCCCGCTGGGGTGGCGATACGAATTTCATGCCGATTATCGCGAAGACGAAGACGATGGCCCAGTTGCTCGATGAGACGCGTTTGTTGCTGACCGAGGCCTGGGATTCCTCAGATCACGGCTAGCCACCACACAACGCGCCTACGGTCGGGCGTTCGCGGCCTGTGAGAAACCGAACGTGACAATGTCAGCGACGTTGTCCATGCCGAAGTCCGGCGGCACTGCCGCGGTGAGCAGGATGGGGTGCACCCGGCCACGGCGGACGGTGTCGCGGAACTCGAGGGTGAGTGTTGCCGGATCGAGGTATTCGCCGGCGAGGTAGGCCGAGACGAGGTCGTCGCTTTCAGTCTCGGCGATGATCGCCTCGAGCAGCCAGGTGCGTTCGTCACGCACGAGATCTCGATGCCGGTCCTCGGCCGGTATTCGGTGAGGTCGCCCCGACGAGTAATCGG
>JAGYOB010000326.1 GCA_018399515.1 Candidatus Nanopelagicales bacterium | reverse complement strand
GGTGCGATCATCGCGATCTTCGGGGTCAACGTCTCGATGATCCTGTTCGGGTGGCTGCAGGAGAAATATGTGCGCCCCGGTGGCGGACTGCTGCCGTTCTGGTTCGGCTGCATCGCCGGGATCGTGCCGTGGATCGTCATCGTGATCTATGTCATCGCGCCCGGATCAACGAGCGGAGAGCAGACGCCAGGCTTCGTCTACGGCATCGTCATCTCGCTGTTCGTGCTGTTCAACTGCTTCGCGATCGTGCAGTACCTGCAGTACAAGCCGGTCGGCAAGTGGGCGAACTATCTGCGCGGCGAGAAGGCATACATCGTGTTGAGCCTCGTTGCGAAATCTGCGCTGGCCTGGCAGGTCTTCGCGGGAACACTCGTTCCACCGGCGTAGCCCCTAGGGTTACGCCATGCGCGAGCGGCCGATCACACCCGGCTTGTATCTGCTCACAGCCATCTGCGGCGTGATCGACGCGACAAGTTTCCTCGCGCTGGGCAATGTGTTCTCAGAGGTGATGACCGGGAACCTCATGTTCCTCGCCTTCGAGATCGGCCAGGGCCAAGGCATCGAGGCACTCCCGATCTACACCGTCCCACTCGTCACCTTCAGCATCGGTGCCGTGGGCGCAGGGTTTCTGCTCCGATCTGCACGTCTCGGGGGGCGACGTCGACACGCGTTCATCGCCATCGCGATCCTCATCGCGATCGCCGCCCTCCTCGCCCTGCTGTGGGATCCCCAACCGCGAAGCGGGCACGCGATGATCATCGTCGGATTCCTCGCGTTCGCGATGGGGATGCAGAACGCAGCGGTCCTAGCCCACCCTGTGCCCGATGTCGCCACCAACGTGATGACTCTGACGCTCGTGCGCCTGCTGTCGAATTGGTCGATCATCGGCGGCAACAACGCCCGCTGGCAGTACCGCGTGGCATCGCTGGGCATCTTCTTCCTCGGTGCGATTCTGGGAGCCGTCCTCGTGCGTTTCGGCCCAGCAGCAGGGCTGGGGGCCGCTACTGTCCTGTACTTGATCGCACTACCCCTGCTGCTGTTCGGCAGGTCTCCCCGGGAAGCATCACCGCACCAGGAATCGGAGAAGCCGTGAGCACGACCGTGAGCACCAAACCAGCATCTGTTCTCATGTGGGCCACCTATGTCATCGGTGGGATCGGTGCATTCATCGGCTTCTACACGATCAACCTCGATCCACCGTCTTTGACGATCCCGGCCCTGCTGTCGGTGGGGGCCACCGGAATCCTGTCGTTCCTGCGCCACAGCGTCTACAACCGTTCCGATGCGGTTCGTGGCGGCTGGGACTACGGCACCCGCAATAACTTCCAGGTCGAGGTCGGACTCGCGAATCTGGCCTGGGGTGTGTACGCCATCGTCGCGGTGATCTTCGACTGGGGATTGATGGCGCTATCCGCCTCGTTCCTCATCAGCGGCGCGTACTTCGTGCTCGTCACCGTGTTCGTCATCGTCACCTCGGACCTGAAGGACCGCAAGATCGGCCCCCTGATCGGAATCGGAGCATGGGGTGCGGTGATGATCGCGCTGGGCATACTCGGCGTCAACGCCGCCGGCTGAGCGGATCGAGGTTTGTGCTGCTCACCGGCTGCGAGAGGATGGGATCGTGCAGGTATTCGGTCCGGTCTTGTATCTGGATGTGCAGAAGACCGGCTCGACGTTCGTCACCGGGTTCCTCGCCGACAACGTGAGGTATGCGCACGAACGCACCCGCAAGCATTCCCGACTGCAGCGCGCCAAACGGCCGGAGGAGATCGCGCTGCTCAGCTCGCGCGAGCCGGTCAGCACGTGGTTGTCGTTGTACAACTACGGCTGCACAGGCGTGGGTCGGCTGCGACGGCGACTCGATCGACGCGGAGTAGGCGAACGGTTCTATTCCGGTGACCCCAACGACTTCGACGCATGGGTCACCCATCTGCTGTCCCCCGACGCCGTGGCCGACCTCGGAGAGGACTACGCATCGTTATCGCGGCTGGGTATCGGATTCGCCACCTTCCGGGAACTGGTACTGAGTTTCGACCGGCCACTGCGTCGATTCGCCGACTTGTCCAGCCTCGATGATCTGCGTGGGGCGTATCAGCGCGACACCTGCATCGACGTGCGC
>JAGYOB010000325.1 GCA_018399515.1 Candidatus Nanopelagicales bacterium | reverse complement strand
CGATGTCGTCCATCGCCGCCGTGACGAGATGAACGACCTCGGTGTCCGGGTCCGCTGGGCCGGACGCCCCCGACGGTTGTGGCGCAGTGTCATCAACGAACTCCAGACTGCTGAGGAACTCACCAAGAACAACCGGACCCTGACCTTGACGATGTGCGTCAACTACGGCGGGCGCGCGGAGATCGCCGATGCGGCCGCGCAGATCGCCCAAGGAGTCGCCGAAGGTCGCATCGACCCCGCCAGGGTCGATGAACGCATGCTGGCCCGCCACCTCGACGAACCCGGGATGCCCGATGTCGATCTGTTCATCCGCACATCGGGCGAACAGCGCATCAGCAACTTCCTGCTGTGGCAGTCCGCCTATGCGGAGTTGGTGTTCCTCGACGAGTTGTGGCCCGATGTCGATCGTCGACACCTCTGGGCTGCCTGCGAGCAGTATGCGGCACGCGATCGCCGATACGGGGGAGCGTTACCTCATTCGGCGTCAGCCTCTCCGGAAGGAGTCGGTACGCCATGACCGACCAGCGTGCGACGAGCTCGCGCTATCGCCCCGGATCCCTCGAACTTCTCGCACTCGGATTGCTGGTCCTCATCGTCGGGCAGGGCTGGCTCGTCGGATTCTTCGATGACAGCCCAGCACTGCAAACCGGAACGACGGTCTTCGTCGCCATCGTGGTCCAGGCCCTGCCGTTCCTCGTGCTCGGGGTGGTGCTGTCAGGTGCGATCGCGGCTTTCGTTCCGGCGTCGTTCTGGCGTAAGGCGCTACCGAAGAACAAGGTGCTCGCGGTACCTGTTGCCGGTGCAGCAGGTGCTGTTATTCCCGGTTGCGAGTGCGCCTCGGTCCCGGTCGCCAACAGCCTGATGAGTCGCGGTGTGACCCCGGCAGCCGCACTTGCCTTCTTGCTTTCTGCGCCAGCTATCAATCCGATCGTCCTCGCTGCCACCTTCGTGGCCTTCGCCGGTCAACCCGAGATGGTGCTGGCGCGATTCGTCGCATCGCTGGGTGCCGCGGTCATCCTGGGCTGGCTGTGGTTGAAGTTCGGTAAGGCCCAGTGGCTGCGTATCGGGCCCCGTGGCCATCTGGTCGGCTCCAACTCCT
This sequence comes from Candidatus Nanopelagicales bacterium, assembly GCA_018399515.1. Taxonomy (GTDB): domain Bacteria; phylum Actinomycetota; class Actinomycetes; order S36-B12; family S36-B12; genus M55B157. Next base: position 2,286 of record JAGYOB010000325.1, on the reverse strand, counting down.
GGCACACGTTCCGGCTCACCGCTGCGCATGATTTCCTGCACGCGGGTGGATTCCTCGTCGTTGGCGCACTGGCCGCGGCGGCCATCAATGTCCTGGTGCCTCCCAGCATCATGCAGGCCGTCGCCGATAACCCGCTTCTGTCCATTCTGGTCATGGCGGCTCTGGCGATCGTGCTGTCGATCTGCTCGGAGGCTGATGCGTTCGTCGCGGCGAGTTTCACCGAGTTCTCCTTGACCGCGAAACTCACCTTCATGGTGGTCGGACCCATGGTGGATTTGAAGCTGATCTCCCTTCAGGCGGGGACTTTCGGTAAGTCCTTCGTCGTCAGATTCGCGCCGGCGACCGTGGTCGTGACCATCGTGTCCAGCGTGCTTGTCGGATGGTGGTTGTTCACATGAGGCGTGATGTGCAGGCGATTATCCTGCTATTGATCGGCGGTGCGACGCTTCGCATCACCCTGAGCGGTACGTACTTGAACTACGTCAAGGAGGTGATGCAGCCCTTCTTGATCCTCGCCAGTGGGCTGCTTGTGCTGTTCGGCATCCTCGGACTGATCGACGTGCTGCGCTCGTCGCGAGTGCCTGCCGGTGAAGCGGCTGCCGAGGCTGACTTCGAGCAGCAACTTGATGACGAGCTCGATGGCCATGTCCACGGGCATGATCACTCGCACGGTCCACGCGCAGCCTGGTTCCTGCTGCTTCCGGTCCTGGCGATCTTCCTCATCGCACCGCCGGCGCTGGGCGCATTCTCCGCCGCGCGAGAGACGACCAACGCGATCCCCGATCTCAGTGAGGCGCAGGCTCCGCCACTGCCGGCGGGGGATCCGGTGCCGGTACGGGTGAGCGACTACATCGGTCGTGCGGTCTGGGATGACGGGCTGACCCTGATCGATCGCACCGTGGAGATGACCGGTTTCGTCACACCTGACCCCGATGGTGGCTGGTGGCTATCGCGCATGTCGATGGCCTGCTGCGCCGCGGATGCCTTCGCCTCGCGGATCAAGACCGTCGATGCCCCCGATCTGCCGGCGGACACCTGGGTGACGATCACCGGAACGTGGATTCCCGGTGGCGGCACGCAGTCGGCCGACGCGATCCCGCTGGTCGTAGTGGAGTCCTGGGTCGAGGTGCCCCAACCGCGCAATCCGTACGACTGAGAATCAATCCGCGGTCGTGCAATCCGGGCACAGACCCCAGATCTCGATGGTGTGCGTGGTGTCCGTGAAGCCGTGATCGGCTGCCACTTTGTGGGCCCATGTTTCAACGCTGGGAGCCTCGAGCTCGACCGTCGTCCGACAGCGCCGGCACACCAGATGGTGATGATGGTGCTCGCTGCACAGCCGGTACACCGATTCGCCATCGTCTCGCACGATGACGTCGACCTCTCCAGCTTCGGCGAGGGCCTGCAGGGTCCGGTACACCGTCGATAGTCCGACGCTGATTCCCTCATGGCGCAACTGATCGTGGATCTCCTGTGAGGAGCGGAAATCCTCATTGCGCTGCAGGGAATCGACGACCGCCGTGCGCTGGCGGGTCGAGCGCTGGCCGATGCTCGAGATCGACTTCGTCATCAGGCTCCTAGCGTCGGCTCACCCGTCGGGTGTTCGGTCGGGTAGCGAACGGCTTCGTCGTCGCGATGATGCAGTGCTCCTAAGCCATACGCTGTCGCAAGGTTATCCCGCGTGAGTACCAAGTCGGGGGGACCCGACGCGATGACGCGCCCGGACATCAGCAGCACATGGTCGGCGGCCTCGGCTTCCTCGAGGTCATGGGTGGTGAGCACGACCGAGCACCCGCGTGCCGGCTCGGAGTGGATGATCTCGTCGATCGTGCGCGCGGACACGAGGTCCAGGCCCGTGAGTGGCTCGTCGAGCAGGAGCAGGTCGTGGTCTTGGGCGACACCCTGGGCGACGAACACGCGCTGGCGTTGGCCGCCGGATAGTTCGCTCAGGTGTCGCTTGGCGAGATCGGTGATGGCGAGCAGTTTCATCGCCTCCTCCACGCGCTGGCGGTCCTCTGCGCGTCGATGTCGGAGCAGCCCCAGACCCGGATAGCGACCCATCCCGACAGTTTCGCGCACCGTCAGCGGCGTACCGGGTGGGATTGATGTGTGCTGCAGGACGTAGGCGACGCGGGAATGCTGGGTGGTCGGCTCGGCACCGAGTACCGAGAGCGAGCCTGATGATGGTTCGAGCAGTCCGGCGAGGGCATGCAGCACCGTGGACTTACCGCTGCCGTTGGGTCCGATGATCGCGGTGATGGCCCCGGTCGGGATCGTGAAACTCGA
>JAGYOB010000324.1 GCA_018399515.1 Candidatus Nanopelagicales bacterium | reverse complement strand
GCTCGCCGCGGCTGCCGAATCAGCGTTCGGCACCTGGCCGCAACCGCAACGCACCACGGTTCCGGTTAATGCCATCATCCCTGCGGTGCATGCCGATGATGCCGCGTCACTGGCACGTTCGGCGGTACTCGACCACGGGTGCACGACGGTCAAGGTCAAGGTGGCAGCACCCGGTGAGGGGCTGGTCGAAGACGAGGCGCGGGTGGCATCGGTGCGCGATGCCATCGACGTCGCCATGCGGGGTACCGATCGCGCCGGTCGCGCTCGGATCCGTCTCGACGCCAACGCCGGGTGGACCCTCGACCAAGCCACCCGAACGCTGACCAGACTGGCGGCCTACGACATCGATTACGTCGAGCAACCCTGTGCCGAATTAGACGATCTGCGACGGTTGCGCGAACACGTCGAGGTGAGAATCGCGGTCGATGAGTCGGTGCGTATCGGGGGAGTCGCGATGAGCGAACTCGAAGGAGTCGCGGATGTCGTGATCGTCAAGGTCGGACCGATCGGCGGAGTGCGTGCCGGACTGCGGTTGGTGGAGTCCTGGCCGGGTGAGGTCGTGGTGTCCGGTGCGCTTGACTCGGCGGTGGGCCTCGGGGCGGGGGTCGCACTCGCGGCAGCCTTGCCCCGCGCACCGCAGGCCTGCGGCCTGGGTACCGGCACCCTTCTGGCAGCCGACGTCGTTTCGACCCCGCGAGTCCCGGTCGATGGAGCGTTGACCGTCGAGCGGGTGAGTCCCGACCTCGATGCTTTGATGCGGGCTCGCGGTCGCCTTGATGACGATCAGGCCAGGCATTGGCGCGAACGTGCGGTCGCGGCCTGGCATACGGGCGGAGCGGAACTGATCGAGCAGGCGATCGCGGGCGATTCGTGATGCCGGGTGATTCATCGATGGCGCGCGGTGCGGCTGTCATCGAGGCTCTGTGCGCCGCCGGGGTTCGCGATGTCGTGTTAGCACCAGGATCTCGGTCGGCATCGCTGGCGCTCGCGGTCGCGGCGGCCGAACGCGAAGGTCGCGTGCGGTTGCACGTGCGCGTCGATGAACGATCAGCCGGCTACCTCGCGCTCGGCATCGCCAAGGGATCAGGTGTCCCGGCTGCAGTCATCACCACATCGGGCACCGCTGCGGTCAATCTGCACCCGGCGGTCGTTGAAGCCTCCTATGGCGGTGTACCGATGATCGCGATCACTGCGGATCGCCCACCTCGGCTGCGTGGGGTCGGGGCGAACCAGACCATCGAACAGGCCGAACTTTTCGGTGGGGAGTGTCGCTACGCCATCGACCTCATCACCGCTGATGCCGCCGCGGACGCCCTTGCTGTGGCCACGGCGATCGCAGCGGCAACTAATCCACATCATCCCGGCCCGGTCCACCTGAACATCGCCCTCGACGAACCGCTTGTTTCCGCGGAAACCGTCTCTCCGATCGCAGGACCGACAAGTGCGGTGGCCGAGCTCACGCGACCGGATGCGGCATCAGCCGATGAGCGGGAGAGCCGACTCCTCGGTGACACGGTGACGTCGCCGCATGGGGTGATCATCGTGGGGGATACCGCAGGTTTCCCTGCTGCGGCGGCCGATCCCGAGTTCATCGGCGAACTTGCGACGCTCACCGGATGGCCGATCATCAGCGAACCCTCGGGGAATGCCTCGCTGGTGGCGCAGTCTTTGCGGCATGGACCACTGGTCGCCGGTGACGAAGGGTTCCTGGCCGACCACATTCCCGATGTCGTCGTCACGATCGGACGGATCGGCCTTCACCGCAGTGTCATGCGCCTCGTGGGTCGGGCGAAGCACCATGTGGTCGTCGACCCGCGCCCGGTCGGATACGTCTGCGATCCGTTGCGCACAGCGCACACCGTGTCCGACTCGCTCCCGGGGCTCTTGTCGATGATTGAGGCCGTTCCCGATGCAGCCTGGCTGTCGTCCTGGCGAGATGCCGATGACCGATGGGCGCAGCGAGTCGCTACCGCGTGGCCCGCGGATCAACGGGGAGCGATCGACGGTGTGCAGGTAGTGCGCACGCTGGTGTCGACGCTGACGGCTGGCGACAATCTCGTCATCGGACCGTCCTGGCCGGTGCGCCATGTGTCCGCCTACGCCGGACCGATCCGCGCTCGAGTGTTCGCCAACCGGGGAACGTCGGGAATCGATGGCGTCGTATCAACCGCTTGGGGAATCGCCCGCTCCACTCACCAGTTCACCGTCGCGATCATCGGTGACCTCACGTCGATCTACGATCGGAACGGGCTCCTGTCTGCGCCGGGTGAGCAGCGACCGGACCTGGTGTACGTCGTCATCGACAATGATGGCGGAGGCATCTTCGGTGAACTCGAGCAGGCGGATCCAGCCTTCGCCGTCGACTACGAGCGGGTGTTCGGCACGCCGCATGGGGCTGACATCGCCAGTCTGCTGGGCGCACCCGGAGTCGAGGTCGTCGGTATTTCCAGCGCACTGGAATTGACGAACGCGCTGGCTCTGGCCCGAGATGTCGGGGGCGTGCACGTCATCGTCGCGTTGGCACAGGATCGGGCCTCTCAGGTTCGCCGGCTGCAGGCATTGACCGAGGGCGATCGCTAACCTGATCCCGATCACATCAATGGTGCCGTCATGCGCACGATCGTCGGCCCTAGTTCGGCGTCGGTCTGCTGGGTCCACGCCAAGCCGGTGTTCTCCAGCATTCGGATCATGCGGGTGTTGGTCGCCAGAACGAGAGCGGCAACCTCCTCGAAGTCCATGCGTCGAGCCAGCGCGATCAGGTGTTGGAGCAGGGACGTGCCCAACCCCTGCCCCTGCCAGGAGTCCTCGACGATGACTGCTATCTCGGCGGTGCGTTGACCCTCGGGCTGCTCAGGGAAGACATTGCCCAGGCCAACGATGTCTCCTGAGTCGATGATCGCCACCAGGGTGGCGCCCCGATGACCACCCGAAAGACGACGTAGTTGATCCTCGCGCCATTGCGACACCGGTGCGAAATACCGCTCGTATCGCGATTCTTCGGAACAACGGCCATGCATCGCGGCGACGTTGTCGGCATCCCAGGGTCGAGCCAATCTGATCGCCACCGGTTGTCCGTTGCGCGCCGTCTCGCGCCAGTTGCTAATGTTACTACTAGAATGTAATTTGCTCCATTTTTTTTCAACAATCTTGCACATTCATTGACAGTTGCACCTGTA
>JAGYOB010000323.1 GCA_018399515.1 Candidatus Nanopelagicales bacterium | reverse complement strand
GCTCGCAAGACGACCGCTCGCAAGCGTCCTGCAGCACGACGCGGCCGGTAGCCGACCCCTACCGATCGAAACGAAGGGCCCGCACCCTCGCAGGGTGCGGGCCCTTCGTTCGTCTGCTCGTCAGTTATCGGAGTCGTTCCACTCCTTGTCGGCGTCCCAGGCTTCGGTCCGTTCACGGGCCAGGTCCAATGCCGACTGCGCTTCCTCCCGAGTGGCGAAGGGTCCTAGCCGGTCGGAATTGGGATCACCGGGACCCTGCTCCACCGCGCGAGTGCGCAGATTGAACCACCACTGCGATTGCCGATCGGCGCCCTGGGTCACCATCGCCTCCTGATGTCGTCGCTTCGTCACCCACAAGCCTAGACTCCTCCATATGACTACCACGCGTGAACCACTCTTTGCGGGCCGGATCTCGGCTCCACGCGTCGTTCCGCGTTCGATCGCACGGCCGGAGTACGTCGGCAAACCCGCACCGAGCCCGGACACGACCGGCGAGGTGAAGAACGCCGAGACCATCGAGGCCATGCGCATCGCCGGACGCATCGCCGCTCAAGCCCTCGCAGAAGTCGGTCGACATGTCGCGCCCGGTATCACCACCGACGAGCTGGATCGAATCGGTCACGAATTCCTCCTCGATCACGGTGCCTACCCCTCGACCCTGGGCTACCGCGGCTATCCCAAGTCTCTGTGCTCCTCGCTCAACGAGGTGATCTGCCACGGAATCCCCGACTCGACCGTCATCGAAGATGGTGATATCTGCAATATCGACATCACTGCATTCATCGGCGGAGTTCACGGAGACACCAACGCCACCTTCCTGGCCGGCGACGTGTCGGATGAGGTGACCCTCCTGGTCGAACGCACTCATGAGGCGACGCTGCGCGCCATCAAGGCTGTCGTGCCGGGACGTTCCTTGAACGTCGTGGGCCGGGTGATCGAAAGTTACGCTAAGCGCTTCGGGTACGGCGTCGTCCGCGACTTCACCGGACACGGGATCGGCACCTCTTTCCACTCCGGGCTGATCGTCCCTCACTACGACGATCCCAACCTCGACGTCGTACTCGAGACGGGAATGACCTTCACCATCGAACCCATGCTCACCCTGGGCACCTACGACTACGACATGTGGGACGACGGCTGGACTGTTGTGACCAAGGACCGCAGTTGGACAGCGCAGTTCGAGCACACCATCCTCGTGACCGATTCCGGTAGCGAGATCCTCACGCTGCCATGACCGGCTCGAGGGAGGTCGCCTGGCTCACCGAAGACGAGCAGCGTTCCTGGCGTGCATGGATCACCGCCACCCTGCTGCTGCAAGATCGCCTCGGTCGCGACTTGAGCGACAAGCACGGACTGTCGTCGGCTGATTACGAGATCCTGGTGCAATTATCCGAGCATCCAGACCAGCGCATCCGCATGAGCGACCTTGCCGAACGCACCCTGTCGTCCCGGTCACGCCTGTCCCATCAGATCACGCGAATGGAGAACGCCGGCCTGGTCACTCGCGAGCAGTGCGATAACGATCGTCGGGGCACGTTCGCGGTGCTCACCGCACATGGCTGGGACGCCATCGTCGCCGCAGCCCCCGACCACGTAGCCGGCGTCCGCGCGCACTTGATCGACGCGCTCGGATCAGATCGGTTCGCGCAACTGGGCCGACTGTGCGAGGACATCTCCGAGCATCTCCGGCACGAGGCTGAGGGCGACGGACGAGTCGACCTGTAAGCCGGGTTCTGTCCCCGCGCACGAAACGCGGGGGGTGATCATCCATCTGCGACCGCTGTTGCCAGCGGCCTGGTGCGGTCTACCCGCGAACATCGGGCGGGCCGCCCGTTCGCGCAGATCAGCGAACCGATCCTCTTGACCTTGCTCCAGGTGGGGTTTGCCGAGCCGGCGCAGTCACCTGCGCCGCTGGTGGTCTCTTACACCACCGTTTCACCCTTACCACCGCGAAAGCGATGGCGGTCTGCTTTCTGTGGCACTGATCCCGCGGGTCACCCCGGGTGGGCGTTACCCACCACCTTGCCCTGTGGAGCCCGGACTTTCCTCGACCCCGCATTCCTGCGGTGCCGCGATCACCCGGTCGACTCGTCCGTCGCGCCCCCAGGGTAACCGGTAGGGTCACTGGCCGTGCTCATCCTGCTACCGCCAAGCGAGGGCAAGACCGCCCCGGCCAAGGGTCGTCGACTGTCTGTCGGCGCTTTAGGATTCGGCGAACTCAACCCGGTGCGCGAAGCCGTGCTCGATGCGCTGATCGATCTGTGTGAAGGACCGATCACGAAGGCGCGACAGACGCTGGGGATCACCGCTCGCCAGGATGCCCTCATCGAGCTCAACTACCGTCTGCGGACCAGCCCGTGCGCACCCGCCGGTGAGGTGTACACCGGGGTTCTCTACGACGCCCTCGATTGGCCCACGCTGACCGCGGCGCAACGCAAACGAGCCGGTGAACGGGTAGCGATCGCCTCGGCACTGTTCGGGTTGGTGCGCCCCACCGATCCGATTCCCGCCTACCGCCTGTCCGCCGACACCACTGTGCCCGGGCTGAGCGGTTCAGGCCGTCTGCGATCGGTGTGGGCGTCGGTGCTGCCCGACGCGATCGCGACAGCCGCGTCCTCAACCTCCTGCCGGACAGAAGCCTGGAGG
>JAGYOB010000322.1 GCA_018399515.1 Candidatus Nanopelagicales bacterium | reverse complement strand
GCCACCGGACACCCCTCGTTCGTGATGAGCAACTCGTTCACCAACCAGGTGCTCGCCCAGATCGAGTTGTTCACCCGCATCGAGGATTACCCCCTGGGCGTGTACGTCCTGCCCAAGCATCTCGACGAGAAGGTCGCCCGCTTGCACCTCGACGCTCTCGGCGTTCGCCTGACCGAGCTGCGCAAGGACCAGGCCGAGTACCTCGGGGTCGACGTCGCCGGCCCCTACAAGCCCGACCACTACCGCTACTGAGCCGACCTGCTCGCGTGCTCACCCCCGTCACGTAACGTGGCAGGGGTGAGCACGTTGACATCGATGGATTCCGCGGCCTACCCCGGCTGCCCGATCACCGTCGAGCAGGCCCTGGCCCGTGGCCGGGTTCTCACCCGTCCGCGCTGGGGTCTTCCTGATGTCGCCTATACCTTCGTCGGCGCATTCGCCCTGTCCATCGTCGGTGTCATCATCGCGATCATCGCCCAGGAGTCGCTAGGGCTTTCCCTGGCGTGGGTGCTGCTGATCGGACTGGTGACCCCCTGGCTGGCCCTGGCCGGCTGGCCGCTCCTGGTAACGGCGTGGCGAGGGAACGGCCCGCGTATCGATCTGGGCCTGCGGCTGAGTTGGACCGACCTGGGTTGGGGAGTCCTCGGCGGCTTCGTGGCGCTGATCGCATCGGGCCTCGTCGCCGTGGCCCTCACCGCTGTCGTCGGCGATTTCGATTCCGCTGCCGGAGAGGTCGCACTCGACATCGCAGCATCGGGCCCACTGCTGGCCCTCATCATCTTCGCGCTCCTCGTCGCGATCGGCGCCCCGATCGTCGAAGAGATCGCCTTCCGCGGCCTGGCCTACAACGCCCTGGCCAAGAAGGGCCTGCATCCGGCCTGGGTCATCGCGATCACCGCGATCATCTTCGCCGCGTTCCACCTCGAACCCACCCGTCTGCCCATCCTGCTGGTCAGCGGCACCGTGTTCGGGGTGCTGCGTTGGTTCACGAAGGGCCTGGGAGCACCGATCGTGGCCCATGCGGTGAATAACGCACCCGGGGCGGTCTTCCTCCTTTTCGCTGACTCGCTGCCGTCTGTTTCATGAGGGTTCCACCTCCCCGACGACGCATCTTGGCGCCGGATAACCCATCGGGTGGCAGGAGATGACACCATAAGCAACGTGAGAGGACGCGTTCTGGTCATCGACGATGACCTGGCCCTGGCGGAGATGCTGGGCATCGTGCTTCGTGGCGAGGGCTTCGAGCCGGTGTTTTGCGCGGACGGCTCACTGGCGCTCCAGGCCTTCCGCGACTCCCATCCCGACGTGGTGCTGCTCGATCTGATGCTTCCCGGCCAGGACGGGGTCGATGTGTGTCGACTCATCCGAGGCGAATCCGGGGTGCCCATCGTGATGCTGACGGCGAAGAACGACACCATCGATGTCGTGCTCGGATTGGAATCCGGTGCCGATGACTACATCGTCAAACCATTCAAGCCCAAAGAACTCGTCGCTCGCCTGCGCGCACGGATGCGCCGCCTCGACGAACCATCCGCTGAACTGCTCACGATCGGCGATCTGGCGATCGATGTGGCGGGCCATTCGGTCAAGCGCGGAGAGCAGATCATCAACCTCACCCCGCTGGAATTCGATCTGCTGGTCTGCCTGGCCCGCAAGCCATGGCAGGTGTTCAGTCGCGAGGCGCTGCTGCAAGACGTGTGGGGCTACCGCCATGCCGCCGATACCCGACTGGTCAACGTCCACGTCCAGCGGTTGCGTGCCAAGATCGAAATCGACCCGGAGAAGCCCGAGATCGTGCTCACCGTCCGCGGCGTGGGATACAAGGCCGGACCCCCGTGAGCCCGATCCGCGCAGCGGCGCGATCACTGCGGTCGCGATGGCGCGGATCACTTCTCACCCGCGTCACCGTCACCACGTTGACCCTGTCGCTTATCGTCATGAGCGCTCTCGGCCTCATCCTGTTGAGCCGAATCACCACCGGGTTGCTGGAAACCGCGGAACGCAACGCCCTGACTGAAGCGACCGCCGGTATGACTGATGCGCAACGACTATCGTCCGCGGTCGAGACCGGCACGGCCGGCACTTCGCCCACGCGGCTCGTCGACACCCTCGTCGCGTCCCTGGCTACTCGCGCTGGTAGCCCCCCGCAGTTCGAGGTGCTGCTCCTGGCTGAACAGACCGGTGAGTCCTCAACTCCCGAGCGCGGTACGAACCTCGTTTCGGTGGCCAGCGTGCCCAACGACCTGCGCGACGCTATCGCCGAGAGCGGCCGTCAGTCGTGGACGTATACCGAGATCCGCTATCTCGATGGTCGATCGTCTCCGGGTATCGCCGTCGGCGCACCGTTGACGATTCCCAGCGTCGGCTCCTATCAGTTGTACTACCTCTTCCCTCTCTCGCAGGAAGCCAGCACGCTGGACCTGGTGCGCAGCGGCGTCATCGCGACCGCGGCGCTGCTCGTGGTGCTGCTCGCCGTCATCGCCTGGCTGGTGACCCGCCAGGTCGTCGATCCGGTGCGCTCGGCTGCTCGGGTCGCCGAGCAGTTCTCACACGGGCACCTCGAGCAGCGTGTCGAGGTGCGCGGCGAGGATGACCTGGCCCGCTTGGCGACATCATTCAACGACATGGCGGCCAGTTTGGAGAGCCAGATCCACCGACTCGAGGAACTGTCGGCGGTGCAGCAGCGGTTCGTCGCCGACGTGTCCCACGAACTACGCACACCGCTCACCACCATTCGAATGGCCGCCGACGTGTTGTTCCAGGGTCGGGAGAACTACGACGCCGCCACAGCTCGATCCGCCGAACTACTGCAAACCCAACTCGATCGGTTCGAGAGCCTGCTCGTCGACCTGCTGGAGATCTCCCGCCATGACGCCGGGGTTGCGGTGCTCGAAGTCGACGCGGTCGATCTGGTCCGCCTCGTGACACGAGTGGTGGAGGCGACTCAGCCGCTCGCCGATCGGTACGGCTCACCGGTAACCGTCACGCTCGAACCACAGATGGGCGACTTCACCGTCACCGCCGATGCTCGGCGCATCGATCGGGTGATGCGCAATCTGCTGGACAACGCCATCGAACACGGTGAGGGTGCCCCGATCGACATCCGTCTCGGGTCGAGTCCCGCGGCGGTGGCCATCACCGTGCGCGACCACGGCATCGGGTTGAGCCCGGTGGATGCCGCACGCGTCTTCGACCGATTCTGGCGGGCCGACCCTGCGCGAGCACGTACCACCGGCGGTACCGGATTGGGGCTGGCGATCGCCGCCGAGGATGTCCGCCTCCACGGCGGTTGGCTCGAGGCATGGGGTGCTTCCGGCGATGGCGCCAATTTCCGCTTGACCCTGCCCCGCGACGCCGATCAAACCCTGGACTCCTCTCCCCTGGCCCTGGTTCCTGAGGGAAATGAGGACGAGCCGCTCGAATCGGCTGAGGAATCCCCTCAGGCATCCCCGACTCCCACGGGGGTGATCGGATGATCCGCGCCGTTCGAACACTCACTATCGCGCTGGCAGCCGCGCTGGCGGCGGCCGCCTGCGCGACCATCCCGACATCGGGCCAGATCATCGAAGGACCACAACTCGAGGCCGGCTCCACCGATCAGGTGATCCGAGTCATCGCCCGCCCACCCGAACCGGGGATGAGCCCGGCCCAGATCGTCAGCGGGTTCATCCAGGCCTCGGCATCCTTCGAGGATGACCACGCGATCGCCCGGCTCTATCTGACCCCCGAGGCGGCCGCCACCTGGCGACCGGAATTCGGCACAACCGTCTACGACGGCACACCGGTGCTGTCGGTGGAGGGCGCGACCGAACCCGATGTGGCAGCGAGTTCAAGCGTCGAGCTCAGCGCAACCGAAGCCGGCCGCATCAGTGCTGATGGTCGTTACCAGCTGTCCAGCGCAACCCGCAAGGTGAATGCCTCGTTCACTGCGACCACCGTCAATGGGCAGTGGCGCATCTCGAACCTGCCGGCAGGATTGCTGCTGTCGCGGGCTGACGTCGATCGCGCATTCCGTTCCTTCAATATCTACTTCTTCAATCCCGATTTCACCTCACTGGTTCCTGATCCGCGACTCTTCGCAACCAGCAACACCCCCGTGGCGACGACCCTCACACGGGCGTTACTCGATGGCCCCAGCGAATGGCTCGCACCGGGAGTGCGTACGGCGTTCCCCGATGGCAGTTCGCTGGCGATCGATGCGGTGCCGGTGACGGATGGAATCGCGACTATCGACCTGGATCCGCTCACCCGACTCACCGACGATGTGACTCGTCAGGCGATGAGTGCACAACTGTCCTGGACCCTGCGCCAGGTCCCGAGCATTCGCGCACTCGACATCAATGCCGGCGGGCAGCTCCTGCAGGTTCCCGGGGTTGCGACCCCTCAACCGATCGACTCGTGGCCTCTGGTCAACCCAAACCTCATGCCTGCTGCTACTCGCGCATTCGTCATCGCGGCGACGGGGGTGCGGGCCATCGGTGATGCCGGATCGTTCCCGGTACCGGGTGCAGCCGGGGACAACGAGCCGCCGTTGACCGCGCTGGCGATCGACATGGAAGTGTCTGCGATCGCCGGCTTGACCAACCGGGCTTCCGTGCTGACCATCCCGCTTCGAGAAGGAGCGGAAGCCGTTGCTGCAGAGGCTGAACCGGGACAATCCCGCCCGAGTTTCGGAGGCGATGAACAACCCTGGTTCGTCGGTGCCGATGGCGTCGTGCGTCGACTCAACGACGATGGCGTAGCGACGACGGTTCCTGTCGAAGGCCTAGCCCCGCGGACCACGATCCAATCGATTGCGCTGAGCCGCGACGGCACGAAAGCCGCATTGGTCACCCGACGCGGTGCCCGAGCCGCGCTGCTGCTCGCTGTGGTCACCCCGCGCGAGGCGGGCATCAGCTTGACCTCACCGGTGCGAGTCGAATCCCGGTTGAGCGATTTCATCGATGTGGCCTGGTCCGATGCCGATCGGCTGGTCACGATCGCCGCCGAGGGTGCCGAAGAGCGAGCGATCTACGAGATCGATCTGAAGCGGTCTAGCGTGCGCGGTCTAGGCGCACCCCCCGAGCCGATCCGACTCGCCGCCGCCCCCGGCCTACCGATCCTGGTGGGAACCGCCGACGGTGTAGTGGTCGAAGGAACCGGCTCGAACTGGCAGGTCATCTCGACCGGGTCGAATCCTGCCTATCCGGGAAGTTGATCCTCCGGTGCGCTGACCACCACCGCCCGGCCCTCGCTCACGATGGCGGTGGCGGGTTCGGTGGGTGACATCACGCACGCCGTGCCTTCGACCACCTCAACATCATCCACCCGCGCACCAGCGTGGAGCGCGAGAACAATTCGGGCGGCACCTGACGGTGGCTGCATGGGATGGTCGGGGTCGACGAAGGTGATGGTGAAGGGCATTCCTGGCGGATCGATCACTCCGCCACCGTCCAGCAGCATCGGTTCCCGGTCCGGCCGGATCGCGGCGAGCGCCTCCTCGATCGCGATCGCCTTCGGGGTGAGCCCCAACCTCAGCACGTTGTCCGATGAGGTCATCACCTCGACGGCCAGGCCTTCGACATAGGAATGCACCACGCCCGCCGGAACCGCGAGCGCCTGACCGGGAATGAGGCGGTGGTGGGCGAGAAGCACGATGACCAGCAGCCCGGGATCACCCGGGAACGCGGTAGCGACGCGATCAAGAGCACTGATCTCTTCGGGCCGCCAATGCGCACCGACGACCGCCGGCAGGAGCCGCTCGAGCATGTGCTGGCGCGTGGACTCGTCGAGGTCGAACAAGGCCCGCATGGCCACCACCCGATCCACCGCTGCGATGGCGTCGTGGAGGTCGTCGGGCAGGCCTGCTTCGATCAGCACCTCGGCGGCACGGTGTCGATCTCGCCATCCGGCGTGGGTATCGAAATCCGAGAGGGCGATGAGAACCTCGGATTTCTCGGTGCCATCGGAATAGATCCCCGGGAGCGTGGGATCACTCGCCTGCGCCGCGAAACCCGCCGCGGCTCGATCTGCGTCGGGGTGGACCTGGATCGACAGCGGGTGCCCGGCGGCGAGAAGTTTCACCAGCGGCAGGTTCTCTAGACCGGCGACGTCGGCAAGAGTGCGATCAGGCTCGTCGATCAGCGGCGCCGGGCCGCCCTCGTGAGCACCGAACCACAGTTCCGCCTGGGGGCCACCGGTTGCCTGGTGCCAGGGCACCAACCCGTCGCGTCGACCCCAGGCGTACTCCTTGAGCACACCACCGACTCGGTGCATCGTGCGATCAGACCGCCTCGTCGAGCAGCATCACCGGTATCCCGTCACGGACGGGGAAGCCGCGACCGCAATCGGTGCAGACCAGCACCTGCCGCTCGACCTCAACGCGCACGGGGGCATGAGCCGGGCAGGGGCAGGCCAGGATCTCCAGCAGCAGTGGATCCAATCCGAGGGTTTCGTCATCGCTCACGTGTTCCAGCCTAGGCCCTCCCCTGCCGGATAACCCAGGGCCTGACCGGTCCGGTTCATGACCGGATGCCGGCTAACGGATGAGCGACAGGACGTCGTCGCGGATGCGCTGCATCGTCGCATCATCGTTCGCCTCGACGTTCAACCGAAGCAGGGGCTCGGTATTACTCGGTCGCAGGTTGAACCACCAGGTGGGTGTCGACACGGTGAGCCCATCGAGGTCATCGCAGACCGCGTCAGTCTCGCCGCAGTAACGCTCGCGAACGGCCTCGACAGCGGCTGCTGAATCGCCGACCACGGAGTTGATCTCGCCGCTGGCGGTATACCGATCGAACGGTGCCAGCAGATCAGACACCGTTGTGCCCGGCGCGGTGTGCCCGAGCGCAGCCAGCACATGCAGGGCAGCCAGCATCCCCGAATCGGCTCGCCAGAAATCGGCGAAATAGAAATGCCCGGAATGCTCGCCGCCGAATACTGCACCCGTCTGTGCCATCTGCGCCTTGATGAACGAGTGCCCGACTCGCGTGCGCACCGCCGTTCCACCGTGCTCGGCGATGACCTCGGGCACGGTTCGCGAGGTGATGAGGTTGTGAATGATCGTCGCACCGGGATGACGACGCAATTCGCGGGCGCTGATCAGCGCGGTCACCGCTGACGGGCTCACCGGTCGGCCGGATTCATCGACGACGAAACACCGATCTGCATCGCCATCGAAAGCCAGGCCCATATCTGCGCCGGTGTCACGCACCCGCGCGGACAGGTCGACGAGGTTCGCTGGATCGAGCGGATTGGCCTCGTGGTGGGGAAACGTGCCATCGAGATCGAAATACATCGCATCAACCTCCACCGGCAGTGCGGGCAGACCTGCAGCCGTGCCCAACACGGCGGGGACGGTGTGTCCGGCCATTCCGCTGCCGGCATCGATGACCACCCGCAGCGGCCGGATGCCGCCGAGATCGACCAGGCTGCGCAGATGCGCGGCGTACTCGGCCAGCAGGTCACGGTGGTGCACCGAACCTCCGGGGCCGTCGTGGCGCGGCACGCCGTACTGCACCATCGACCGGATCTCCGCCAGCCCCGATTCCTGTCCGATGGGGGCTGCACCCGCCCGACACAGTTTGATGCCGTTATCACCGGCCGGGTTATGCGAGGCGGTCACCATGGCCCCGGGCAGATCCAAGAGTCCCGACGCGAAGTACAGACCGTCGGTGCTGGCCATGCCGATGAGGATTGCATCGGCACCCTGACCGGTCACCCCTCGAGCAATCGCATCCACGAGTTCTGGACTGCTGGCCCGCATGTCGTGACCGATGACCACAGCACCTGGGCCGCCGCTGTCCGCGCGGATCGCCAGAACCTCGACGAGCGCTGCGCCGACGGCCTGCGCGAGTGCCGCATCGAGGTCATCGGGCACCCGGCCGCGGACGTCGTAGGCCTTGATCACCCGATCGAGATGATCGGCAGCGAAAGCGATCGATGTCACGGGCCAACAGTACGCAGCGCGAGGGGGGTGACAGCAGGCAGCGTCAGTAGTCCATGCCCGGCAACACACCGGGCACTGACCGAAGATGACCGCGCTGCACGCCCTCGCCGATCGCGTCGGCGAGTTCTTCGTGGTCGTCAGATGAGGGCCGCGCGGGTGCGGCCTGCTCGTGCGTACGTGCATCTCGTGGGCTGGACTCGCGCACAGCATTGGCGAGGGCTTCCATATCCGCCGCGACGCGCACCGGATCGACCTCGGTCTCGATGCGGATCAATTCCCATCCCCGAGGAGCCGTCAGTCGAACCGCATGGGATTCGCACAGGTCGTAATTGTGCGGCTCGACCGCTGGCGAGAGGGGTCCGAGCACGGCGGTGGAGTCGGCGTAGACATAGGTCAGCGTTGCCGCGGCATGACGGGTGCACGACGGTCGAGAACAGCGACGTCGGTAGCCCACGCAGTGCAGGCTAGACCGCGGTCCGCGCAGGGTGGGGTTGCCACGCCGAGTCTCCCGGTGACCTCAGGGCGTGATCGATGCCCCGATCACCCGCCCGGCCGACGGGATGCTCACCGTGGTGCGCAGCGTCGCGAGGGGGTAGCCGCTGAACAGCGTGCCCCGTGAACCTCTGCGGATCGATGTCTGGGCTACATAAAGGCCCGGTCTGCTCGTCGTCACCACCGCGGTGAACCATTCGGCGTTCTCCGGCCGAGGCAGATCCACCGCGATCGCACGGTCAGCGGGCACCGACACCTCGATCGGTTCGGGGGCGACCGCGTCCGCGCCGAAGGGCAGCTGCCGGATCGTCACCTGGGTATCGGTGTCATCACCGGTCCGGCTGCGCGCCGGAGCCGTCAGCCAGAGGGTCACGCCCGTACCGCGCACCGCCGGCAGTCCCGCGGCCGCCGCGGTGTCGGTGACCGGGGTCGCTCCGGTCGCGAAGGAGACATCTTCTCGGATGTCCGACGCCGACGCGTCGACTCCGGGGTGTCGCATCCGCACGCCGGCGACGATCGGGACATCGGATACCAGTTCCACGGTGCCCGCGAAGTCGCTCAGGGCATTCGCCAGACCCACCGTCGTGACCGACCCTGCGGGGACCTCGATCTGCGACAGGTCGACAGGAGTGAAGGCGCCGTCGTCGGTCAGCAAGCGCACCGACACCTCGGCATCGGAATCGCCCGGTGCGTGCACGACGAGTCGTCGCCCACCTTCGCCGCCGAACACCCCGGGGATGAACACCCGGGTGGCCGGTTCGGCCGACGGCGGGATCCAGTCGATCCCGCGGGGGACGAATCCTTCAGCATCGATGTCCTGCACGGCCGCCACGATCCGGCCGGTGCGCACCTGGACGTTCCACACCACCGTGGCCTGCGCGGGCGCCACGCGCGTCAATCGGATCGCGGTCCGGCTTTCGGCCGGAATCACCAGCCCGCGCAGCGAGTTGGCCGAGATGGGCCCCTCAGGGCCGGCGAGTTGCACATCGACCTCGGCGTCGGATGTTTCAGGATTGACCAGATACATCGTCGTCGTGCGACCGCTGGAAGAGCCACCCCCGACGAACCACCAACTCGGCGAGGGCGCCGGACAGTTGAGCATGGCTACTCCTCGCCGCGATCCTGATAGGCCTAATTCATATTGCGCGGCAACGAGTCCGGGGGCCAACCCTCCCTCAGCGCTGGCGACCAGGGGGCGCAGCCGCCCGGAATCGTTGATCACCTGAACCGAAGCTCCGGGCTCGACCAATCCGATCCCATCGCCGGTGATGACATCCACCGAGCGGTCGGGAGCACCGAGATAGGACAGCGCCGCTGCACCGGGGCGATCCTGGCCGGGAAGATCGTCGACGATGGCCACCGCCGAGGTCGCCACCGCACCGTCGGCGCCCCCGGGTTCGGGGCAGATCACCACCGACGCGTCGATCGGCTCGACAACCGGCGGGGGGACCGCCGTGGCGGGCATCCGGGGAATCGCCGCACTCGCCGCGACCACCGCCGCCGCGATACCGATGGCGATGAGAATCAGGATCGGGCCGCGGGGATCGGGGGTGCTCGCCTCGGCGCGCCGAACGCGCCGGCGGCGGCCGGGCCGATTCGATTCGGTACCGATGTTCTCGCCATCGTTGTGGGGTGTCTTAGGGTCCATCGCGCACATCCTCATCAACGGCATCATCGGCAAGCCGTCCGGCGCGTCGACGTGCCGGCAGGGCGAGCACGATCACCAAGACGACGAGGCCGGCCTGCAGCCACATCCATGTGTTGCGCGTCGACGCATCGATGTCGATGACGACCCGATCACCGGGGCCGACCGAACTGGGCAGGATGAATCGGGCGAGCCCCACTCCCTCGACGCCGGTGGGCAGCGGACTGCTCGCCAGGACGCGACCGTCAGCGAGCACCGCACGCCACGCAGCATCAGCGTCCTGGGCCAGCCGGATCTCTCCGGGACCGGGCACCGGGGAGTTCACGAAGGGTTGGGCCGAAAGCAGGTCGAGGACCGGCAGCGCGACGACCTGCGCACCGGCGGCGGTCTCCTCCGCGGGTATCGCCCGCGCCCGCGAGGTCGCCCCGTCGACCCGCCACAGCGTGGCACCCGTGTCGCCGGCGACCCGGCGCAATCCGGGGACGGCATCGAGATTGCGGATCAGCGGATTCCCCGGCTCGACCTCGGCGAGCACGTACCGCACCGCGTAGTCAGCCAGTCCGGACACCTCGGTGCCCCCGCGGCCGGACACCAGGGTCGAGACCAGGCGATCGAGGGGCTCCCAGGCGCGCGCTGGAGGAGACAGATCGGGATCGGCCAGCGTGGGTCCGCCAGCATTGATGAGTGCGTAGGAGACCGACGATGTCGAGCCGGTGGCGGGGCGCACGATGAGGGTGCGGGGCGCCTGGGGACCTTGGGCTTCGGCTGCCACGAACGGCGGCAGAACCGAATCGGTGCCCCGACGCAGGGGATCCCCGGCACCGGGGACCCATACGGCCGCGGCCACGACCACGCTGGAGATCGCGGCGATGGCGGCCACGCCGCTGACCGGTTGGCGCCACGTGAAGGCTTGACCGCTCATCCGCTGACGCAAACCATCACCGGCGAGGGCCGCGGCGGTGATGAAGCCGGCCGCGATGAGCCCGGTGAGGCTGCCCGGCCAGGGCACGATCGCTGCCGCCGCCGACGGTGCTTCCACCCGCAGGTGGATCACCGCCACTGCGGCCAGCAACCCGACGGCCGCCACCAGCAAAGCGATGACGATCCCGCGGCGGCGATCGATGCGCAGCAGGGCCAGCACACCGGCGATGGCGATACCGGCACCAACCCAGATCGCCGGTGTCCCCGCTCCGCCCGGATTGACCGCGAGCACCGACAG
>JAGYOB010000321.1 GCA_018399515.1 Candidatus Nanopelagicales bacterium | reverse complement strand
CGGCGGCCGGATCCTCGGTCACGCCGGTGCGCTGCTGGCCGAGGCGGCACCAGACTGCGCCGTTATCGGAACGACCGCGCACGGTGTCATCGGCGGCGTCGACGCGGTGGAGATGGAGCCGGCGGTGAGCGTGTGGCTGGCATCGTGGGCAGGCCCTCCTCCACGTCCGTTCCGAGTTGCGGCGCGACCTGCCGAAGGCGGAGTCGGTCTGACCGGTCTGCCTGACTTGACCGATGATGATCGACTCGCCGTGTGCCTCGTCGATCCGTGGACCTCACCCATCGATGAGGTGCTCGCAGCGTTCACCCGGCTCGATGGTGACCTGCCCGTTGTCGGGGGGTTCGCCTCCGCCGGCCAACGGGGTGAGAACCGATTGCTGCTGGGCAGCGCGGTGCTCGATAGCGGCACCGTGGGGATCGTCGTGGATTCCACGGCGCCTGTTCGGGCGATCGTCTCGCATGGTTGCCGCCCGATCGGCGAACCCATGACCGTCACCTCATCGCGCGGGGCCTTCTTGATCGAGATGGCCGGGCGCCCGGCGTTAGAACGCATCCGGGCGACGGTCGAGGCGCTGCCATCGGAGGAGCAGGCCCTCGCCGTGCGGGGATTGCAGATGGGGATCGCTCGAGCCCCCGAAGCCGGCGGAGACACGGCGGCGGACTACGTGATGCGCGCGATCATCGGAGTCGATCCCACCATCGGAGCGGTAACCGTGGGTGATGAGGTACCGGTGGGCTCGCTCGTACGCTTGCACCTGCGCGATGCGGATTCTGCCGACCTAGATCTGCGCCAGGCGGTGGATTCGGTAGCGGAGGGTCCTCCGATTGCCGGTGGTCTGCTGATCACCTGCAATGGTCGAGGCCGATCGATGTTCACGTCACCGGCACATGACAGCGAAATCATCGCCTCCGGATTGGGCGCCCAGGCGCTCGGTGGGTTTTTCGCAGCGGGTGAGATCGGGCCGGTGGGTGGGGCCAACCATTTGCACGGATTCACCGCGGTCCTACTCGTCGTGGACTCGACGATGAGCGAATCGGTGGAGGTTACGCGCGTGACCGAGGCGCAGGATTCGATTCCCGATGATGTTGATCCGGATTCTGATTTCGATGCTGAACTTGCCACCCTCCTGGACACCGAGCCGCCTACGCCTTGATTCGCTCTGAGTCAGGTGCGTTGTCCCCAGACCTGCGCGCGCCGTTGACGCCACCACGGGTGGTGCGCATACGGTGAGAGGCATGGCCCGGGACACGCATCGCAGCGCGGTGTATTCAGTGGAGGATGCACTCGGGCGGCAGTTGGAACGCGGCGGCATCGTGGAATTCTTCGGATCGACACTGACCCTGCCCGTCGAGCGGCGGTTCGCAGATGTGGCGTCCATGCAGCGGTACGTCGATGCCGTCATCGCGATGATCGACGTGGATCTGCCACCGGTCACCGTCCGAGAGCGAGCATCGGCGAGCAAGGCCCACTACGAACAGCCACGACCTGATCGATCCGCGGTGATCGCCGTGCCCCTGCAGCTGGTCGATGGGCGTCGGTGGGCAGCGCGCGAATCGGTGCTCCTGCATGAGATCGCTCACCATGTCACCCGCCACGATGGGCGCGCTCGCGGTGAAGCCGCACATGGCCCGATGTTCTGCGCACACCTCGTTGCGTTGCACGCGCGCATCATCGGCCCGGAATCGGCACTGCTCTTGCGCGCCTCATTCGATTCCGCCGGCATCCCGGTGGCCGAAGCGGTTGTGTCATGAGCGGCGCGGATCGGGTGCTCGATCGGATCGCGGCCCTGCTGGCCAAAGCCGAGCGGACTGAGCACGCGGCTGAGGCCGAGGTGTACCTGGCCAAGGCGCAGGCGATCGCGACCCAGGCCAGCGTCGACCTCGCCGTCGCCCGCGCCCGCACCGCTCGACGCGAAGCCCGCGAACAGCCGACCCAGCGGACCGTCACCATCGGTGAACGCGGTAAACGTGCCAATACCCACCTGGTCACCCTGTTCGTCACGGTCGGCCACTGCAACGGTCTGCAGGTCGATGTCGCCCACAACTCGACCTATGTGATCGCCTACGGGATGCCGAGTGACCTGGAACTCGCCGGCGCGCTGTTTGGATCTCTGGCCACTCAGATGACGGCTTCGGCGAACGCGTGGTTGGCGCTCGGCGAATGGCGCGAGGACACCTATATTTCGCGCGATGGCTGGCGCAAGCCGCACACCGCGCAGACGGCTCGGGCGGCGTTCTATCGCGGCTTCATCGAGCGCATCGGGCGGCGCTTGACCCAAGCACGCGAAGAGGTCATGGCCCAGGCGGAAACGACCGTGGTCGAGGTGTCGACTGATACCTCCGACAGCCGCACGACCACGGGTGCGCTCGTGTTACGCGCGAAAGAAGCCGAGGTTCGGTCGTTCTATCGGTCATCCTCGAGTGCCCGAGGTTCCTGGAGCGGCTATTCCGGCAGCGTGAGCCGCCACGGGGGAGCCGCATCCAACGCCGGTCGCACAGCCGCGGCGAATGCCCGACTATCCAGCCCGAGGGGCATCAGCGCGAAAGGTCCCGGTCTCGCTGGTTGACGCGCACGAGCAGCGATTCATCGTCGATGCAGCGTCATGGGCAGGCCCGGCTCCGGTCGCAAAGTGACGGCGGGAGTGGGTTTGATCGCTCGCCCCGGGACCAGGTCGGCGCGCCAATGCTGGGCGAGTGTCGCCAGTACGAGGGTTGCTTCCATCCACGCGAAGGCCTCGCCGATGCAGCGACGATTGCCCCAGCCGAAGGAGAACCAGGCGCCGCGCGGCTGCCCGGGAGCGGTCTCGTCGAATTCACCGGCAGCGGTGAGCCATCGGGCAGGTTCGAAGGCCCGGGCGCGCGGCCACCAGCGCGGATCCCGATGGGTGATCCAGGGGCTGGCCAGCGTCGTGGCACCCTCGGGAACCAGCCACCCATCAAGATCGATGTCGACCAGGAGCCGTCGCCCCATCACCCACGCGGGTGGATACAGCCGTAGTGATTCGGCTATCACCGCACGAGTGCGAGGCAGGTGGGCGTAGTCGTCGAAGGTCGGTTCACGCCCCCCGAGAACGGTGTCGAGTTCTTCTTCGAGCCATTCGCGCTGCGTCGGGTGCTGGGCCAGGAGCAGCCAGGTCCACGACAGCGTCATCGCGGTCGTCTCATGTCCGGCGAGCACGAGCGTCATGACCTCGTCGCGAACCTGCTCATCGGACATCCCCGTGCCATCCTCCTGTGCGGCGATCAGCATGCCCAGGATGTCGTCGGCGTCCTGGTCGGTGCGGTGTTGATCGATCATGCGCTGCACGACGGCATCGAGCGTGGCCGATGCCTGCAGGGCGGCGCGTCGCCCGGGGGTCGGGACGCGCAGGATGGCCGGGCCCAGGATGAGCCGTTGCCCCAGCCCGCTGAGAACCTCGTCGAGTGCGGCGCCGACCTCGGCCGCATCTCCACGCAGGTCACTGCCGAACAGGGTGCGCCCGACGATGTCGAAGGTGAGTTCGCCCATGGCATCGGACATATCCAGAGTCTCACCATCGCGCCACTGATCGCTGCGCCGCTGTGCTGCCGTAACCATCTGCAGCGCATATCCATGGAGTCGATCGCGGTGAAACGCCGGTTGCACCAGGCGACGCTGGCGCAGGTGCATCTCACCCTCACTGGTGAGCAGGCCATTGCCCAGGACCGCCTTGGCTGCTTGCAGGCCGCGACCTTTCATGGTGTCGCGACCGTGGGAGTGCATCACCTCGACGATCGTGTCCGGGTGCGTCAGGACGTAGAGGTGCTCGCCGAGCAGCGGGATATGTGCGATCCGGGGGTACGTGGCGGCGAGATCGTCGAGGAAACCCAGGACGTCACCGCCGCGCAGGAACCGCCTGACGAACCTGATTCCCGATGGCCCGTCGGGACGAGGGATATCGCGTCGACGGTCCTTCGGGATGGGGATGTCACTGTGTGACACCCGCGCCGTGGCGATCCGGGCTTGGTCGCGAACCGTGACCTGAGACATCGTCATATCTTCAGTGTGGACCTTCGAGTGACATCTCGTCACCGTGGATGTGGACCCACGGCCACAGGATGAGTGAATACCGCGCATCGGGCGG
>JAGYOB010000320.1 GCA_018399515.1 Candidatus Nanopelagicales bacterium | reverse complement strand
GGCGGTCAGCCGCCGCGGCCTGGCGTGATGAGCCCTTCTTCGGGCGATAGGCGCCCACTGAGGGCCTGATCCGCCCGAAGAAGGGCTAGAACTTACCGAACCCGAACATTCGCCGAATCGTTCTCGCATGGAGCGGTCCCAGGATGGGTTTGACGGTGCGCACCGAGCCACCGCCTGACTCAGAAGGAGAACCCATGCGCAACCTCAAGACCGTGGGCGCCATCGCAGCAGGAGCCCTGGCAGCGACCGCACTGACCGGTGTCGCCGTTGCCACGACCGCGATCGCCGACGATGAGACCACCACCTCCGACAACACGACCGACTCCAACGACACCGCGGCCGGCGAAGGCAAGCCCGGCAAGCACGGCGGATTCGGTGGGATGAAGGGCCTCGCCAGCAAGGCCCTGGGTGCGGGCATGGGCATGCTGCACGGCGAGGTCGTCGTGGAGAACTCCGATGGTGAATACGTCACCCAGCAGGTGCAGCGCGGTGAGGTCACGGCCGTCTCGGATGCATCGATCACCGTGGTGAGCGAGGACGGCTTCGAGGCGACCTACGCCATCGACGCTGACACGACATTCAAGCGTGATCGCGAAGAAGGCGCAGCGCAGGTGGGCGACACCGTGCACATCGTCGGTGTCATCGACGGCTCGACCACGACGGCGCAGGCCGTGATGGCGATGAGCCCCGAGGCAGCAGCCGAGCTCGAGGAGAAGCTCGAGTCGATGAAGGACTGGATGGCCGATCGCCCCGAGGGTTTCGGACCCAAGGACGGCATGCGCGGCTGGGGTGGGCGCAACTCCACCGAAGGCACAGCCGCACCCTCGCTCGCCGGCTAGTCGTGAGTGCGACCCGAATCGTCGGTTACAGCGCGCACAAGCGACGATTCGGGTCGCACAACCGCCTCCGTTGCCGCGGAACGCCTCCACCCAGCGACACGTTGACCATCATGGCCGCGAGCATCGACACCAAGAACGCCGACCGCGATGGTCACCTGACTTCACCGGAGTTCCTCGACGTCGAACAGTTCCCCACGATCACCTTCACCTCGACCTCGGTGACTCAGAAGTCTGACTCCGAGTTCGACGTGACCGGTGATCTCACCATCCACGGCGTGACCTTGCCGGTGACGATCCACTGGGAGCTCATCGGCACCACCGTCGACCCGTGGGGTGGAACGCGCATCGGCTTCGAAGGAAAGGCGGAGTTCAGCCGCAAGGAGTTCGGCATGGTGTGGAACGTCGCCCTCGAAACCGGCGGCGTCCTCGTCGGCGACACCGTGAAGCTCGAGTTCGATGTCGAGGCCGTCAAGCAGGCTTGAGCCCGTTGGGCCTTCAGCGAAGGCAGGGTGGCCGAGTGCTCACCCTGCCTTCGCTAGCCTCGCGGGTATGACGCAGATGAGTGGTCCCGCATCCGCCCTCGGCCTGGCCAGCTATCACGCCGGCTCGCTGCTGGACGCCTGGTACCCCTCCCCTGCACTCACCGCGGATCCCACGCCGATCGCGGGACTCGATGCGGCGACCCGCAGCGATGACATCCGCGGGGTCGAGATACGTCCCATCCGAACGGTGCTCGGCGATCTCGCTGCTCCTCCTGCCGATGCGGCGGATGCGTATCTGCGCCTGCACCTGCTGTCCCACCGCCTGGCTGCACCTCGCACCCTCAACCTCGACGGAGTATTCGGGCTGCTGCCACTCAACGCCTGGACCTCTCTGGGCCCGGTGGCCCTCGAGTCGCTCGACGATGTGCGCCTGCGCGCCCGCACGCACGGCATCCACCTCACCGTGTTCGGGGTCGATCGATTCCCGCGGATGGTCGACTACGTGGTGCCGGCGGGGGTTCGCATCGCCGACGCCGACCGCGTGCGCCTGGGCGCTCACGTCGCTGAAGGCACGGTCGTGATGCACGAGGGCTTCATCAACTTCAACGCCGGGACACTGGGCACCTCGATGGTCGAAGGGCGCATCTCCGCAGGCGTCGTCGTCGGCAATGGTTCGGACATCGGCGGCGGCGCCTCCATCATGGGCACCCTGTCCGGTGGTGGCAGCGAGGTGATCACCGTCGGCGAGGAGTGCCTGATCGGGGCGAACGCCGGCATCGGCATCAGCCTCGGTGATCGCTGCGTGGTCGAGGCCGGCTGCTACGTCACCGGCGGTTCACGGGTGACACTTCCCGATGGCGAGGTGATCAAGGCGCGCGAACTCTCCGGCGCCCACGATCTGCTGTTCCGCCGCAACTCAGTCACCGGTGCTCTAGAGGTCGTGCAGCGCACCGGATCGTGGGGTGGACTCAACGCCGCCCTGCACGCCAACGACTAGGGCCACAGCGGACTAGCGAGCGTCCACCGGGGTGTAATCGCGCATGGGCTCTCCGACATAGACCTGACGGGGTCGGCCGATCTTGGTGGTCGGGTCCTCGATCATCTCGCGCCACTGGGCGATCCAACCGGGCAGCCGACCAAGCGCGAACAACACCGTGAACATCCGCGTCGGGAAGCCCATCGCCTTGTAGATCAAGCCGGTGTAGAAATCGACATTCGGGTACAGGCGACGTTCGATGAAGAAGTCATCGGCGAGCGCAACTTCTTCGAGCCGCATAGCGATGTCGAGCAGCGGATCCTTGACGTTGAGGGCTTCGAAGGTCTCGTGAGCCGCCTTCTTCACGATGGCTGCTCGCGGGTCGTAGTTCTTGTACACGCGGTGACCGAAGCCCATGAGTTTCACGCCATCCTCGCGGTTCTTCACCTGGCGGATGAACGTGTTCACACCGCCACCAGAGGCGTGGATGCCCTCGAGCATCTCCAGCACCGCCTGGTTGGCACCACCGTGCAGAGGACCGAACAGCGCGTTGATTCCCGCCGACACCGAGGCGAACAGGTTGGCGTGGGACGAACCCACTAGGCGCACCGTCGACGTCGAGCAGTTCTGCTCGTGGTCGGCATGCAGGAGCAGCAGCATATTGAGTGTCTTGGACACCACCGGATTGATCTCGTACGGCTCTGCGGGAACCCCGAAGGTCATCCGCAGGAAGTTGTCGACGAAACCCAGGGAGTTGTCCGGGTAGAGGAAGGGCTGCCCGACCGACTTCTTATAGGCGTAGGCAGCGATCGTGGGCATCTTCGCCAGCAGGCGGATGGTGGAGATCTCCACCTGCTCGGGGTCGAAAGGATCGAGGGAATCCTGATAGAAGGTGCTCAACGCCGACACGGCCGAGGACAGCACCGGCATGGGGTGCGCATCCGGGGGAAACCCGTCGAAGAACCGGCGCAGGTCCTCGTGCAACATCGTGTGACGCTTGATCAGCGCCTTGAAGACAGCCAGTTCATCGGCACTGGGCAGGTTGCCGTAGATCAGCAGATAGGCGGTCTCGAGGAACGTCGACTGCTCGGCGAGTTGCTCGATGGGATACCCGCGGTATCGCA
>JAGYOB010000319.1 GCA_018399515.1 Candidatus Nanopelagicales bacterium | reverse complement strand
CTTTCGACCCGGAGTCCTTCGCCGCGAAACTCGTCGAGGTCGATTCGCGCCGGATCGCAACGGGTAAGGATTTCGATGACCGTGCGCAGGTCAGCTCCGCCGACGTCGTCGTACTCGATGAATCCGGTGCCACCGCGCTGGCCGCTGCGCTGCAGGGCGTCGAATACACCGTGCGCTCCGTGGTGGAGAAACCCTCCAAGCGCAGCCCCTATGCGCCGTTCATGACCTCGACTCTGCAGCAGGAGGCCTCGCGCAGGTTCCGGTGGAATGCCCAGCGCACGATGCGTGTGGCGCAGGGGCTCTACGAGCGTGGCTACATCACCTATATGCGCACCGACTCGACCACGCTGTCCGAGCAAGCCATCAATGCGGCTCGCACGCAGGCCACCCAGTTGTACGGCGCCGATCACGTCGCCGATAAGCCACGTCGCTACGACCGCAAGGTGAAAAACGCCCAGGAGGCGCATGAGGCGATCCGCCCATCGGGTGATGCATTCCGCACCCCGGGCGAGGTAGCAGCCGAACTCACCAGCGACGAACTCGCGCTTTACGACCTTGTCTGGAAACGCACCGTCGCATCGCAGATGGCCGATGCGCGCATCGCGACGACAACCGCGCGCATCGGCGCGACCGCGACCGATGGGCGCGATGTGGAGTTCTCGGCATCGGGAACGGTGACCTTGTTCGCTGGGTTCCGTGCCGCCTATGAGAACACCCGCGAAGACAGCGATGATGAACGCGAGAAGGTGCTTCCGGTCTTGCGCGAGGGCCAGCAGGTCACACTGTTGGAGTTGACGCCGGCGGACCACAGCACCAATCCGCCGGCACGTTTCACCGAGGCGTCGCTCACGGCGCGCCTGGAGGAGTTGGGCATCGGACGACCGTCGACCTACGCGTCCATCATGGGCACGATCCTCGACCGCGGATACGTGTGGAAGAAGGGCTCCGCGCTCGTCCCCTCTTTCACGGCATTCACCGTTATCCGGTTGCTCGAGGAGCACTTCACCGACCTGGTCGACTATCAGTTCACCGCGCGGATGGAGGAAGTCCTCGACCTCATCGCACGAGGGGAATCCGAACGCCTATCCCAGCTCGATTCGTTCTGGCGGGGTGGGAACGCGCAAGGGACTGATTTCCGCGGCGTCGCCGAACTCACCGCTGACCTGGGTGCGATCGATGCCCGCCAACTGTCGACGTTCCCGATCGAGGACAGCGACATCTCGCTGCGCGTCGGCCGTTACGGCGCGTTCGTCGAACGTGGCGAAGAACGTGCCTCTGTCCCCGATGAACTTGCCCCCGATGAGCTCACCGCCGCCAAGGCCGAGGAACTCCTCGCCCAACCCTCCGGGGAGCGTGAACTCGGTGCCGATCCCGAAACGGGGCGACTCATCGTGGCCAAGGCCGGTCGGTACGGCCCGTATGTCACCGAGGTGCTCGAAGAAGGCGCACCGAAATCGGCAAAGCCGCGCACCGGTTCGCTGTTCAAGGACATGTCCTTGGACACCGTCGATCTGGACACCGCGCTGCGATTGATCTCACTGCCGCGAGTGGTGGGAGTCGACCCCGAAAGCGGTGACACGATCACCGCGCAGAATGGTCGGTACGGCCCGTATCTGCGCAAGGGAACGGATTCGCGCACGCTGCCCAGCGAACAGGCGATCTTCGATTGCACACTCGACGAGGCTCTGGTGCTGTATGCCCAACCCAAGCAGCGCCGGGGTGCAGCCTCGGCTCCCCCGCTGAAAGAACTCGGCGATGATCCGGTCAGCCAAAAGCCCGTGGTGCTCAAGGAGGGGCGGTTCGGACCGTACGTCACCGATGGTGAGATCAACGCCTCGCTGCGTCGCGATGATGACCCCGAGACGATCACACCCGCTCGCGCCTTCGAGTTGATCGCCGACCGTCGTGCCCGCGGCCCGGTGAAGAAGGCCACCCGCAAAACCGCGAAGAAGACAGCGAAGAAGACGACGAAGAAGGCCGCTGTCAAGAAGACAGCGAAGAAGAGGACCGCAGCGAAGAAGAAGACCGCAGCGAAGAAGACGACTGCCAAGAAGTCCTCCGCGTAGGCTGACTCGTCATGGAGCGTGGGGTGTTCATCGTCTTCGAAGGCGGTGAAGGCGCGGGGAAGTCCACCCAATCGGGCCTGCTGGCACGGTGGGTGAGCGAGCAGGGTCGTGCGGTGACGCGCACTCGGGAACCGGGCGGAACGCCCGCAGCCGAGGCCATCCGCGATGTGCTGCTCGATGTGTCGAACACCGGACTCGATGATCGGGCCGAGGCGCTGCTTTTCGCGGCAGCGCGCGGTGATCATGCGATGCGCGTCATTCGACCGGCACTGACCCGAGGCGATGTGGTCGTGTGCGATCGCTATCTGGATTCGTCGGTCGCCTACCAGGGAGCCGGTCGTGACCTGGGACTCGAGGCGGTGCGCGACCTGAGTCTGTGGGCGACCCGCGACCTGATCCCGGACTTGACGATCGTCTTGGATATCGATCCCGCTCTCGGGTTGGCGCGGGTCGAACGGCCGGATCGGCTCGAAGCTGAACCACTCCCGTGGCATGCGCGAGTGCGGCAGGCGTTCGCGGATCTGGCAACGCGGGAACCACATCGGTACCTGGTGGTCGACGCCACCGCTGACGTCGACCAGATCGCAGCCCGCGTGATCGACCGAGTCCGACCTCTCATCGGATCATGACGAACGCCTTCACCGGATTCTCGCCGGCCGCGGTGGATTTCTACGAGCAGTTGCAGGTGCACAACTCCCGTTCCTGGTGGACCGAGCACAAGAGCGCCTACGAGATCGAGATCAAAGATCCGATGCGGGCGCTGCTCGATGCCCTGGCGGATGAATTCGGCCCCGCCCGGATCTTCCGCCCGAATCGTGATGTGCGGTTCAGCAAGGACAAATCCCCGTACAAGGATCACATCGGCGCGATCGCACAGGTCGAGGATGCGGTCGGCTATTACATACAACTGTCGGCTCGCGGATTGATGACGGCGGGAGGCTGGTATTCGCCGCTCGGCCCGCAGACGGGACGCTTCCGGGCAGCCGTCGATTCGCCGGCGGTCGCCCCGCTGGAGGCGGGCCTGG
>JAGYOB010000318.1 GCA_018399515.1 Candidatus Nanopelagicales bacterium | reverse complement strand
TCGCCGACACCGTTGCCCGGTTCGGGCGCGAAGACATCGACCCCCGCTCGCTGGCCGACGACTTGGAGTTGGTCGACCGCGTTCGGTCGCTGCAGATCGGCCGCCACGAGCAGGGGCGCATGCCCGGATTCCTTCAGGTGCCGGGCGAGCTTGCCGGCCAGGGTCGTCTTGCCGGCTCCCTGCAGACCTGCCAGGACGATCACCGAGGGTGGGGTCTTGGCCAGCCGCAGGCGGCGCGTCTGCCCACCGAGGATGGTGATGAGCTGCTCGTGGACGATCTTGACGACCTGCTGACCAGGGTTGAGAGCCCCCGAGACCTCCGCTGACAAAGCCCGCTCACGGACCGCCGCGACGAACTCGCGCACCACCGGTAGGGCGACATCGGCATCGAGGAGCGCGATGCGGATCTCTCGCAACGTCTGCTCGATGTCGTCCTCGGACAGTCGTCCTTTACCGCGCAACCCCTTGAAGGTGGCGGCAAGACGATCGGAGAGGGAGGCGAACATCGACGATCCTTCGGCACAGGGCAAACGGGACCCTTGAAGACTAGCCCGCCACCGTTCGGGCAGCGCCCGCCCCTCCGTCGACGAGCGAAGCCAGAACCGTCGTTCGCACAGCCGCGAGGTGATCGGCCCCCAGCGATCCGCCATCAGGGCGGCGCAGATAGAACACGTCAACGACCTCAGAACCCAGAGTGGATGCACGGGCCGCGTTGACATAGGCCCCCGCCGCGGCCAATGCGGTGGCGATGCGATGCAGGAGCGCTGGTTCATCGTGGGCCCGGACCTCGAGGACGTCGAACCGCGAACTGGCCCCCTCCACGATCTCCACCCACGGTCGCGCAGATGGGGCGGTGTCCGCGCGTTCGCGGTGGGCCAGCGCACCGGCGATATCGAAGTCCCCGGAAACCGCGCGCATCACGTCCGAGCGCAGGCGATCGATCGGAGGCGGGTCTCCGAACAGCGGGACGACCCGCCACCGGCTGCGCACCCGATCAGCATGCGAAGAGGTATCAGCGCTGCGTACCTGCAGACGGTGCAGGGCCAAGACACCGGCCACTGTTGCCAGCAGCCCGAGTCGATCGTCGCTCACCACCGTGATGATGCGTTCTCCATCAGAGCCGACCGGCTCGCTCTCGACGTGCGTTCCCGGCTTCTCCAGCAGTTCGTGATCACGGCCAGACACCACCTCCATCGACGTTTCCGCTGAGTCGCTAGCGCCTCCTCCCATCACCTCCGGGGTGCTATCGCGTGCAACGAGCATCCCGTGCACCCGCCGCACGAGAGCATCGATGAGCCCCTTCTTCCACTCACTCCAGGCTGCCGGTCCCGTGGCGGCAGCATCAGCCTCGGTCAGTGCGTGCAGCAGATCCAAGGTCTCGACATCGCCGACAGCCTGCGCGACGAACTCGATGGTCGCCGGGTCATCGATATCGCGCCGGGTCGCCATATCGGGAAGCAGCAGGTGGTGGCGGACCAGATCGACGAGAACATCAGTGTCGGCGCTGTCGAACCCCAATCGAGGCGCGATATCCGTCATCAACTCGACTCCGATGTCAGTGTGATCCCCCGGACGCGCCTTGCCGATGTCGTGCAACCACGCACCGACGAGGAGCAGATCAGGTCGCGCAACTCTGCGCACGTGCGCTCCAGCGTGGGCTGCTGCCTCGATGAGGTGTCGATCCACGGTGAAGGTATGCAGCGGGTTGCGCTGCGGTGCCGACCGGACCACCGACCACTCCGGCAGCAACCGTTGCGGTATTCCCGCCGCGTCGAGCGCCTCCCACACCCGAACCAGACCCCGACCGGCACCCAGCAGCGAAACCAGGGAATCCCTCGCGCTGAGCGGCCACGGCTCGACCAGGGGCGCAGAACGCTGCGCCAGGCGCTGGACCGCAGCCGGAGACAGCGGGAGCCCCGCCTGCGCCGCTGCAGCCGCGGCCCGAAGGACGAGAACGGGGTCGCGTTCTGGACGTGCTGACTCGGCGAGGGTGACCTCGCCCTCGTGTACGACGACGCCCTCGGCGAGGGGAACCCGCTCCGGCCCCAGTTGACGAACCCTGCGACGCAACCGCAACCCCCGCGGGCGCGCGGTCAAGCGCTCGACGCGATGCCACATGACATCGCTGGCGTATCCCACCGCCCGGGCGGCACTCGAAACCGAGCGCAGCAGGTCAT
Organism: Candidatus Nanopelagicales bacterium; assembly: GCA_018399515.1. Taxonomy (GTDB): domain Bacteria; phylum Actinomycetota; class Actinomycetes; order S36-B12; family S36-B12; genus M55B157. The sequence continues at coordinate 11,044 of JAGYOB010000318.1, read as the reverse complement.
CGGGGTCATCGAGACCCAGTTTGGCCGCGACCGGCCCCTGGTCTTGGAGCGTGAGTCGATCGCGGGGGCGTTGTCGGGCATGGACATGGTGCTCGTGCAGTGCATCACGAACCTCGTGGATTCGGTCGTGCGCCTCGGTGAGTCCATCCCGCGGCACATCGGTGACCCAGGACGCTGCTACCGCACGCAACACGGTGGCATCCCGAAGGCCACCGAAAGCCTCCTTGAGGTCGGGTTCCAGGACATGAGCGAGGTCGCCGTACTTCTCCTGGCGATGCCGGACCGATTCATGGAGTTGCCCCAGCCTGCGCGGGGCCGACGCCCGCCAATCGGCCAGAACGGAGGATCGCAACTGGCTGACCAACTGCTCATCACCAGCGATGCATCGGGCGTCCAGCAACCCCAAAACGACCTTGAGATCATCGGTGGCCAGCCTTCGGGCCTGAACCGGATTGCGCACGCTGTGATCGATACGCACGCCCGAGTCCCAGGCGGGGTACCAGAGTCGATCGGCGACGTCGGCGACGCCCGACTCCGCCGACTCAGGCACGAGCAGCAGGACATCGATATCGCTCCCCGCCGTCAGATCCCCCCGACCGTAACCGCCGACACCCACCAATCCCGCACCCAAGTCACCAGCCCCGCTCGCCTGGAAAAGGACCCCGAGCCAATCGTCGGTCACCGTCGTCAGCTGCAACCGCCGCTGCGCGGCTGTCAACGAGGTGTCCTCGATGATCCCTTGCCGCTCGTCGCGGAATCGCTGGGTGCGACGGTGTGCCGGGGAGGAGAGATCCTCGGTGCTCATCGGCTCTCTCCTCCCCGGCGAATGGTCACAGAGCGTCGACGCCCTGCTCACCTGTGCGAACTCGGGTGATGCTCTCCACCGGAGTCACCCACACCTTGCCATCACCGATCTTGCCCGTGTGCGCGCTGGACACGATCGCCTCGACGACGCCCGATGCATCTGCATCATCGACGACGAGCTCGATACGCACCTTCGGCACGAGATCGACGGTGTACTCGGCTCCGCGGTATACCTCGGTGTGCCCGCGTTGGCGGCCGAAACCACTGGCCTCCATGACGGTCATACCGTGGATCCCGCGTTCTTCGAGGGCGTTCTTGACCTCCTCGAGTTTGAACGGTTTGACGATCGCTGTGACGAGCTTCATCTACTTCCCCTCTCGCTCGACCGCACCCTTGCCGACACCAGCGAAGATACCGCCGCCACCGGAGTCACCGAGTTCGTATGCGGTTTCGGCATGCTCCGCCAGATCGATACCGCCGGTTTCTGCTTCTGCATCGACGCGGATACCGATGATCGCCTTGAGTACCAGCGCGATGATGGTCGCGATGATCAGCGAGTAGAACAGAACGCCGAACGCAGCGATCGCCTGGACTGCCAGCAGGTTGAGTCCGCCTCCGAAGAACAACCCGGTGCTCGCACCATCACCGAAGACATCAGAGGCGACGAAGCCCAGCATCAAGGTGCCGACCATACCGCCCACGAGGTGGACACCCACCACGTCGAAGGAATCGTCATAACCGAGCTTGTACTTCAAGGTGACCGCAAGCGCACACAGCACGCCGGCCACGAGACCGATCAGCACCGCGGCGAGCGGGGTGACGTTGGCACAGGCCGGGGTGATGGCCACTAGGCCTGCGACGACACCGGATGCGGCACCCAGGCTCGTCGCGTGCCCGTCGCGGATCTTCTCCACGATCAGCCAAGCAATACCACCCGCGCATGTCGCCACGAGGGTGTTCGTTGCCGCCAGTGCAGCGACACCGTCGGCAGCGTAAGCCGAACCAGCATTGAAACCGAACCAGCCGAACCACAGCAGGCCGGCACCCAGCATCACCATGGTGAGGTTGTGCGGGCGCATCGGTGTGCGCGGCCAACCGAGTCGCCGACCCAGGATGATCGCGAGAGCCAGAGCAGCCGCTCCAGCGTTGATGTGGACCGCGGTGCCACCAGCGAAGTCGATGACCTCGGCTCCACCGACGTCCAGCAAGCCGATCCAGCCGTCGCCCCACACCCAGTGGGCGACGGGGAAGTACACCAGCGATGCCCACACTGCGGCGAAAATCAACCAGGCACCGAACTTCATCCGGTCGGCTACCGCTCCGGCAATCAGACCCACGGTGAGGCAGGCGAACATGGCCTGGAACGCGACGTCGACCATCGGCGGGAAACCGTCTCCGCCGACGCTGATCAACTGCGCCGTTCCGAAATAGTCGGTGAAACTCCCGACGAAGTTGCCGGATGTGGAGCCGTAGGCCATCGAGTAGCCATAGAGAATCCACAGGATGCCAACAATGAAGGTCGAGGAGATGACCATCATGAGCATGTTCAAAACCGACTTCGACCGGTTCATTCCTCCGTAGAAGAACGCTAGACCGGGAATCATGATGAAGACCAGAGCGGTTGAGACCAGCAACCACGCGGTCGTTCCGGTATCCAAGACCGGCTCCATACGCGCCACACTCCCTACGTTGCGATGACCGACGATCGTGTCCGACCGTCGATGGCGAGCCAACGACTCGGGGGGAACGTTGTCGTGGGGATGTTTCCGCTGATGGCCCGAGAGCATTTCGGTCATGTCACAACTTGACCGACTTTGTTTCGATTGTGTGACAGACCGCTGAAGCACCTACCGCTTGATCAGGTGAACCGAAGTGCTCTTCACCACCGCTGCCACCGGGCTTCCTGGCTGCAAATCCAAGTCGATGGCGGCGGGCCTGGTGATGAGGGCGGCCAAAGGCACTCCGATATCCACCTCGACTCTCACCAGCACTCCTTCGGGAGACACTGTCTGCACGACTCCGGGAAGATGATTGCGCTGGCTGCCACGGGAGCGTGCCCCAGGCAGCTCCAGACTGACATCCTCGGCCCTGATACATACCAGGGCTTCGTCGCCGACCACGAAGGTCGATGGCGCGTTGCCTTCGGCTGTCGGGACGAAGGCTGAGGTGATCGTGTGCGACTCGACAGTGACTCGAACTACTCCATCAACAACATCGACGACGCTCGCAGGCAGTGCAGTCTCCATTCCCACGACATCAACGACCCGTGAATCCTTCGGCCTATCGAACACCTCGAGCACGGGACCACTCTCAACAACGCGACCCTCGATCAGGACGACCGCGTGATCGGCCAAGGCTAGGGCTTCTGTTCGGTCATGCGTCACGACGATCGCCGGGATTCCCTGATCGGTGAGAATCCGACGGATCTCTCCCCGAAGCCGCGATCGCATCGGGGCGTCGAGGGCCGACAACGGCTCGTCGAGCAACAACAGCCGCGGCTTCGGGGCGATCGCTCTCGCGAGTGCGACTCGTTGCGCTTCCCCACCCGACAGGGAGTTGACCATGCGATCGATCAGGTGCTCAGCGGCGGTAGCCTCCAGTGATTGTTGGACACGCTCGGCGCGCTCAGCCCGACTCATTCCGATGAGCCCGTAGGCGACATTCTCGGCAACGCTCATGTGGGGGAACAACGCGTGATCTTGGAACAGCAGACCTACTCGCCGATCGCGCGTTGGGACCCTCAGTCGCTGACCGTCATCCCATTCCTCACCGTCGAACACGATGCGGCTTCCCGATGCTCCATCCAGACCCGCAATCGCGCGCAGGATCGTCGTTTTACCCGAACCCGATGGGCCGAACAGCACCGTGACCTTCGCCGGGTCGAGTGGCACGCTCACCTGCGCATCGACAACGTGGCGCCGGACACTCACGTCGAGGGTGGCACTCACATCACCCATCGTCGATCCCCTCTCCTGCGCAGTGAATAGACGATGGTGAGAACAACCGCTGAGAATCCGAGGAGCGCGACACTCGTCACGCCGGCTGCCGCATAGTCGAAGGATTGAACGCTGTCATAGATATCGATCGACAGGGTTCTGGTCGAACCCGGGATATTCCCGCCCACCATCAACACGACCCCGAACTCCCCCACGGTGTGCGCAAAACTGAGAACCAGCGCCGTAACGAGCCCCGCCCGTGATAGCGGAAGCACCACCTTGAAAACAGCAAAGATCCATCCGCGGCCCAAGACCGCCGATGCCTCGAGGAGTCGTCGATCAACGCCGGAGAAGGCTGCGACGAGCGGCTGAACGGCGAACGGCAGACTGGACAGCACCGACGCGATGAGTAGCCCTTGGAAACTGAACACCAGCGGTCCACCAGTGACGTCCACCCACCAGCGCCCCAAAGGGGATTGGGCGCCCATCGCGACAAGAAGATAGAAACCCAGCACCGTAGGTGGGAGCACGATCGGCAGTGCAACGATCGCTTCGACGACTGCCACCCATCGTTTTCGCGTGAAGGTGATCCAGGCGGCAAGAGGGATGGAGACGGCGAGCAGCACTGCCGACGTGGCGAACGCCAGCCGCAGGCTCAGGGCGAGAGCTTCGCCGTCCATGAAACGGATCAGTCCTCAGCGGAGGAAGCCATAGCGAGACAGGATCGCCTGGCCTTCGTCGTCCAACAGCATGTCGCGCACCGTTCGGGCCCCCTTGCTATCGGTCAAGACCACTCCTCCCTGCTCCATGGTGGGGAACATGTCGTTGGGAATGTGCGACCAGGAACCGATGTTCTTCAGCGGATCGGCGAGAACGAGCGACAGTGCCACGATGCCAGCATCGGCATTCCCGGAGGCAACGAATTCGGCCGCCTGTGCGATGTTCTCGCCGATAACGAACCTGTCCTGGACCGCCGACTCGATCCCCGCCGAAGCGAGGGCCTGCACCGCTGCGCGTCCGTACGGCGCATGATCGGGATTCGCGATCGCGATCGTCGTAATAGCCGGATCCAGCAGCACATCGAGACCTTGCTCGACCGGGATTTCCGACCCTTCGGGTACCCACAGCACGAGGCGACCGATCGCGTAGGTGAACAACTCATCGACAGGAGCGCGCCCTGAATCCACCAGGGACTGCGGATACGACAGATCGGCCGAGAGGTACAGATCGAAAGGTGCGCCCGATTCGATCTGCTGCAGGAATTGGCCACTTGACCCATAGGTCACTCTGGGGCGGAGATCAGGATGACGTTGCTCGACACGATCGAGAACGTCGTCCAATGCGTAGCGCAGATCCGAGGCGGCAGCGATGAGAACCTCACCCGTTGCGTCGCTCTGCGCCGGCGACTCGGAGCCGGTGCCGCCACATCCAGAAACCGCGGTCATGCTCACGGCCACGATCAGCGCGGGGATCATGCGACGCAGCGTGACCATCAGGAGACTTCCAGCGCTTCGATCACGACATTGGTGGATTTCACCGAGGCGATGACCAGAACCCCCGGCTCCAGACTGAGGTCATCGGCGGCCTCCGTGCTCATCAGGCTGACCATGCGGTGCGGACCGACCTGCACCTCCACCTGGGCCATCACCGTGTCCCGCAGCACCCGGGTCACCAGACCGGGCAGGCGGTTGCGGGCGGATTCACCGGCAACCCGGGTGCCCACCGGCACGATGGGATCGGCTTCGGCGGCGATATGGCGCATGAAAGCGGCGAGTTCGGCCCCCTCGATGACGGTGCGCCCGCTGCTGTCGGCAGTCGTGGGGATTCGACCGGCCTCGGCCCAGCGCCGAACCGTGTCGTCACTCACCTGCAGAAGAGCAGCTGCTTGCGATATCCGAAAATGCGGCACAATCGAAGATTATTCTCCGCATCCACCCCTCGCAACCCCTTTCGTCAAGGTGTTGCCTCACTACCGAGAACCCACGACGAAGGTAACGACCACTGAGGTAACTCAGACGTAGGGAGGCGGGGAGGTCGGGAGGTCGGGAGGTGGCGAGGGGGGCTAGTCGAGGAGGGCGTCGACGAAGGATGCCGGGTCGAAGGGAGCCAGGTCATCGGGGCCCTCACCGAGCCCGATGAGCTTCACCGGAACGCCCAGTTCGCGCTGGACGGCGACGACGATCCCCCCCTTGGCCGTCCCGTCCAACTTGGTCAGCACGATCCCGGTGACATCGACCACCTCGGCGAATACCCGCGCCTGGTTCATGCCGTTCTGCCCGGTGGTGGCATCGAGGACGAGGAGTACCTCATCGACCGGCCCGTGCTTCTCCACGACCCGCTTGACCTTGCCGAGTTCATCCATCAAGCCGACCTTGGTGTGCAATCGGCCCGCGGTGTCGATCACCACCGTGTCAACCTCTGCCTCAGTGCCGATGCGCACCGCATCGAAGGCGACAGCGGCTGGGTCCCCGCCCTCGGGGCCACGGACGACCGGTGCGGCCACCCGATCACCCCAGGTCTGCAACTGCTCAGCCGCAGCCGCCCGGAACGTATCGGCCGCGCCGAGCAAAACCGTGCGATCGGAGGCGATAAGCAGGCGGGCGAGCTTACCCGTCGTCGTCGTCTTGCCGGTTCCATTGACTCCGACGACGAGGACGATGGCCGGACCGTTCGCGGATGCGGTGGTTGCCAGAGACCGATCCATAGTTGGATCGACGAGGCCGATGAGTTCCTCGCGCAGCATCGTGCGCAGCACCTCGGGGTCCTTCGTCCCCTCGGCCCGCACCCGAGTTTGGAGTGCATCGACGAGTTCGGTGGTCGCGGCGACCCCGAGATCGGCGGTGAGCAGAACCTCCTCGATCTCCTCCCATGCCGTCGCATCGAGGGTGTCTCGAGACAGCAGCGCCAGCAACCCGCGTCCCAGCGCGTTATTGGATCGAGCCAGCCGCTTGCGCAGACGAATCAGTCGCCCCTCGGCCGGTTCGGGAATCTCCACTACCCACTCGGAGACCTCCTCGGCCGGCGCCTCGACCTCCTGCGGTTCGGGCAGGGTCAGCGTGTCGATACCGCCCTCGGCCTGCTCGATCCTGCGGCGCGGGGTGTCTCGCGGAACGGTGTCGTCATCGCCGACGCCGGGGGCGTAGTCGATGCCCGGACGCGGCTTGGGCTGGCGGGGCTCGCCACGGCGCATCAGCGCGATAGCGACACCGACGCCGATGACGACGATTAAGGCCAGACCGATGGCGAGGTAGAACACGATGGAATCCACGAGGGTCATCCAATCACCGGCGCCCCCCGAGGACAGATGGGACCTAGGCGGTCGCAGCCTCGGTATCACGCAGCCGCTGACCGACCACGTGGGTGACGCCGTCACCGCGCATCGAGACACCGTAGAGCGCGTCGGCGATCTCCATCGTGCGCTTTTGGTGGGTGATGATGATCAACTGCGACGTATCACGCAGTTCCTCGATGGCATCGATGAGGCGACCGAGATTCACATCGTCCAGCGCTGCCTCGACCTCGTCGAGGACGTAGAACGGGCTGGGTCGAGCCTTGAACAAAGCGATCAGGAAGGCAACCGCGGTCAACGACCTCTCGCCACCGGACAGCAGTGATAGCCGCTTGACCTTCTTGCCCGGCGGGCGCGCCTCGACCTCGATACCGGTGGTGAGCAGGTCATCCGGGTCGGTCAGTATCAAGCGACCCTCACCTCCGGGGAATAACCGCGAGAACACATCGGCGAAATGCCGCTCGGTGTCGGCATACGCTTCGGAGAACACCTGCTGGATGCGCTCATCGACATCGGTGATGATCTCCTGCAGGTCAGCCCGCGACCGTTTGAGGTCGTCGAGCTGCTCGGTCAGGAATCGCAACCGCTCCTCCAGTGCTGCGTACTCCTCGAGTGCTAGGGGATTCACCCGTCCCAGCAGCGCCAATCCACGCTCAGCCGAGGCTAATCGTCGCTCCTGTTCGACCCGGACGAAGGGATAGGGCTGCGCTGGCTCATCGGGTTCCTCGTCACCGGGCGCCAAGGGTGCGGGCGGAATGAGTTGATCAGGACCGTATTCGTCGACGACGGCGTCCGGTTCGAGACCGAATTCCTCGATCACCCTGCCCTCGAGCTGTTCGATGCGCAGGCGCTGCTCAGCGCGCGCAACCTCATCGCGGTGGACAGAGTCGGTCAGGCGCTCCAACTGCGAGGCTTGCTCACGCGCGGAATCGCGGATCTGGTGGACGGCTGTCTCGCGTTCGGACTGGACACGCTGCAGTTCATCTCTCTCGGCCTCGGCCACGATGAGGGCAGCATCGAGGGCCCGCATGGTGCGGCGCACTCCCAGGACCACCGCACGCGCCGAGACCGCCTCGCGCCGACGGCGTTCGCGTAGTTCCTCCGCACGGCGTCGAGCGGCGCGCTCGTTCGCCGCGGCCTTCTCCAGAGACTGTGCGTGCGCACTCAAAGAGCGGATGCGTTCTTCACCAGTGCGCACTGCCAACCGCGCTTCGACCTCGACGCGACGAGACAATTCGGCAGCCTCTGCGAGGGCTTCGCGTTCATCTGTCGACGCCTCAGTGGGTTCACGCTGTGCGACATCGAGACGTTCTTGGAGTTCTGTCAGGGTCGCCTCATCTGCCGCGCGGGCTGCTTGCGCATCGGCGATGGCCTGGGCGAGTCGTTCAGCCTCCGCTGCGGCCGAGCGAGCCTCGGCACCCCACTGTCCGAGCTGCTCGGCGACGGCCGCCAGTCGGGCATCCGAATCATGCAACCGCGCCAACGCGGCCTCGGCGCCCTCGGCAATCTCCCGCTGCTCGTCCAGTGCTGAGGTGAGGGAGAAGCGGGTGCGCTCGAGGCGGTGGGTGACCTCGGCCAACGCCGACTCGGCCTCGTCAACCGCTGCTTGAACCTCGAGCAGAGTGGGCGCGCCACGGCTGCCGCCACGGGCGGTGCGCGCCGCCAGCACATCACCATCGCGCGTCACCACTGTGAGATCGGGACGTTGGGAGCGGACTCGGCGCGCCGTCGACAGATCTGCGACGAGGACCGCTCCATCGAGCACGGGGCGAAGGGCAGCGATCACCGAGGCCTGTCCGGCGAGAGTCTCGATCATCCAGACCGACTCGGGAGGCGCAGTCGCGTGCGCCCCGGACACGGGAGCGTCCGTGGCGATGACGATCGTGGCTCGACCGGCGTCATGTTCACGCAGGAAGACCAGCGCTTCATGGGCGAAGCGCTCATCTGCGACGATCACTGCCTCCGCGAGCGGACCGAGCAGTGCTGCCACTGCCCGTTCGGCACCTGCTTCGACGCGGACAGCATCGGTGACAGTGCCGATAACACCGATCCGATCGCCCTCTGCGACGAGTGCATCCACGCCCTCACCGTGGGCAAGGCCGATACGCAAGGCTTCGCACCGAGCGCTCAGGGCAGCACGTTCGCGATCGGCGTCGCGCTCTGCCTCCCGCATCGATTCGACGCGGGCATCCGCTGCCATGAGTCGCTCCTGCACGGATTCGTATTCCGCATCCAACCCGACTTCACCGGCGTCGAGCCCAGCGACCTGCGACTCCAAGGTGGTGAACTCACGTTGTGCGACCTCAGCACGAGCGAGAGCCTCGGCATGCTGCTCACCCAACCGCTGCACCTGTTCACCGCGCGCTTCCCAACGGGAGCGAGCCGCGGCAACCTGCCCGGCTAGGCGTGCGAGGCTTTCTCGACGATCCGCCGCAGCTCGTGATTCGGCTGCGATACGAGATTCCTCGGCAGCCAGAGCATCCTCGGCGACCTGACGCTGGCCGACCGCATCAGCGAGCGCTGTGCGTTCGGACTCGACCCGCCGACCCCATTCGAACTCCTCGGCCCTGACCTCGCGAGCCTGGGCTTCAAGTTCTTCAGGATCGCGCCCGCCGGATTGCCCGACCTGCTCGTCGGCATCGATCAACCGGAGCCGTTCTGCGGCCAACGATCCCGTGCCCAGCAGGCGTTCGCGCAGCGCTGACAACCCGAACCAGGACTGCGCGGCCGTCGCCAAGAGCGGTGCGTCCCGTTGCAGGTCGCGTTCGAGGTCGGCCTCCTGCGAAGTGAGTCCGGCCAGAAGCGCCTCGACCTCCATCCGCCGCTGGCGCAGTGCAGCTTCATCGGCGACTTCAGCAGCCAGCGTCTCGCGCAACGACCCGAGATCGTCGGCCAGCAGCCGTAGTCGAGCATCGCGAGCCTCAGCCTGGATCACCGCAGCACGGCGCGCCACCTCCGCCTGTTTGCCTAGCGGCTTGAGTTGACGTCGAAGTTCGTGGGCGAGATCCCCCACCCGAGAGAGGTTCGCCTCCATCGCGTCGAGTTTGCGTAGGGCTTTCTCTTTGCGCTTGCGGTGCTTGAGGACTCCGGCTGCTTCCTCAACGAATCCCCGCCGGTCCTCGGGGGTGGCGTGCAAGATCGCATCGAGTTGGCCCTGTCCGACGATGACGTGCATCTCGCGACCGATACCGGAGTCGCTGAGGAGTTCTTGCACGTCGAGCAAGCGACACGGATCGCCGTTGATCGCGTATTCCGATCCGCCATTGCGAAACAGCGTTCGCGAGATCGTCACCTCGGTGTAGTCGATCGGCAGAGCGCCGTCGCTGTTATCGATCGTCAACGCGACTTCCGCGCGACCCAGGGGTGCCCGCCCGGAGGTACCGGCGAAGATCACGTCGCTCATGGCCCCACCACGCAGGGACTTCGCGCCCTGTTCACCCATCACCCAGGCCAGGCCGTCCACCACATTGGACTTACCCGAGCCGTTAGGACCGACGACGCAGGTGATCCCCGGCTCGAAGGCAAGGGTCGTCGCCGCCGCGAAGGACTTGAATCCCTTCAGGGTCAGGCTCTTCAGATGCACGCCAGCCTCGTTCACTCGTCGGGTCTGCAACCACCCCCCGCAGGAGGCCACCCCTCTCGAGGGGCATGGTCGCTCACCCTACCGGCGCGCCCCGGTCGGATCGGGACACCGTGGCATCGTGGCGGGCCAGCATGTCGCCCCGGACGACGACCTCAGGCGAACGCAGGATCAGCCAGATCCCTCAGACCAGCCAGATCGGTGAGGTCAGCGAGGTCATCGGGAGCCGGACTGAGGGACTGGACATCGAAGGACTGCGCCGCCACCGCGGCGCTCAACCGGGCGTTGCGCTCCTCGAGGTCTCGGATACGCGAGCGCAACTGGGCGATCTGGGCGACGAGGTGCGCCTCGACCGCCGGTCGGGCCATGTGGCCGTACAACGCCTTCGCCATCGCTCCTCCACCCTCGGTGACCGCTGTTTTCGGTGACCGCTGT
>JAGYOB010000317.1 GCA_018399515.1 Candidatus Nanopelagicales bacterium | reverse complement strand
TCGCCGATGTCGGTGTTGGCGAGGCTGGTCACCGTCTGGTAGGTGCCGCCGGACAACTGCCGGATCGAGACCGGCGAGATCACTGGTGCCGGGATTGCGGAGTCGATGGTCGCCGAGAGCGTCTTCGTCGAGACATCCACCACGTTGGTTAGGATGATGTCGATCGAGATCACATCGCCATCGACGACATCGACGGTGCCTCCGGTCTGCTCGACCCAGACGCCGGTGATGATCGAGCCGGTCTGACCGGCGATCGCCGTGCCGTTCTTCTTCCACTGGTAGGTCAAAGTCGGAAGCGGCGTTCCGGTGTAGTCCACGCCAGCCACCGGCGGCGTGATGAAAAGGTTGTACTCGCCGGGAGTCAGCGACAGCGTCTGGCTCATGCGTTTCCGATCTGCGGCGTGTACGAAGAGGCAAACGACGGAGCCGTGAAGGTGCCGGTGAACGTCCCCCCATCAAGGGAGGACGGCACGAACGAGGTCGTGTCGGTGTCCCATGTGTCGGTCGAGGCGGTGTAGGTCAGCACGCCCGATGCGGTGTCGGTCGCGAACTCGATGGGGGTGCCGCCTGGCTCCCATTTGGTGCCGTCCCAAACCAGCAGGCCATCGTCTCCGCCGCTCTCGGCGGAGCCGTCTGCGACCGTCAGCGGAACGAATCCGGGCTCGCCAGCCATCATCACCGGCGCTTCGGTGAACGCCTGCCCGTCCTGTTGTCCGATTCGCACCCGCACGCCAATGCCGCTCACCGCCGCAGCGAGTTCGCCCGCATCGAGTGTCGGGGTAGGGACCGCGTCCTCGAAGCGAACCGCCTGGTCGATGCGGATCCTGATGCGAGAGTCCCATCCGCTCATGCCGTGTAGCTCCCGCCGTCGATGCCGATCGCGGAGACCGCCGCGCCGACGATGAATTTGCCCTCGGACTGATCCCACGCGACGCTGCCGTCCGCGGTCGGGTACTGCAACAGGCTCAACACCTGCTTATCGACGACCCATTTTTCGTTCGTGTCGTCCCACGAAAGCGTGGACCCATCGGGCGGAGTAGTCGCAGGCTCCTCGTAGATGACAGGTATCGAATACACCGGCTCGGCCGCGCCGCTGTCGATGGTTCCGTAAAAGGCGATCGGACACTGGTACCACGGAGTTTCTGCGCCGTTGATGCCGAGGTATCCGATCGCATAGTTTTGCGAACCGTTCGTTCCGGTGACGATGCCTATCTCGCCGCGCGATAGGTTGCCTGCGCCGGGGCTGCCGATCGCTTCGTTCCAGTTCGCGATGGTGTCGATGCGATGGTAGATCCGCGTCGTCATGATTCGCTATCCGCAAAGGCGTCGCCGCCGTCGATGAAGGATGGCGGTGCGGCGGTCACCGCATCGAACGAGTACGAGCCCGTGCCGTTTCCGTACGTCCACTTCAGGTAGCCGGTCGTCTCGCCAGCAGAATCAGGCAGCGCCGACTCGGAGAACACCGCACGCAGTTTGGTGATGTCGCTCGGCGCGATGTAGTCCGTGCCCGCAACCGCCTCGGCCAGCGTCTCGTCGCCGCTGCCGCTGGAGGCGTCCACCTTGAGGATCGCGCCGTCGGCGAACCCGCTCAGGTCCACGCCGTCGGGCGCGTTCTCCAGATCCGTGACGCGCGAAGCGATCTGGGCGATGTCATCGCCGATCGCGACGAGTGTGGACTCCTGCGCGATGTCGAGCACGCCGCCCGAGGTTGGGAGATTGTCCAGCAGCTCGCGCGCGACCGCGTCGTTGAACGCTTGCGAGTCGTAGGTGTCGCCGCTGACGGTGATCGCACCAGCCACCCAGTTCG
>JAGYOB010000316.1 GCA_018399515.1 Candidatus Nanopelagicales bacterium | reverse complement strand
CCTCGGTGGCGTCCTCACCCACGATCTCGCCCGCGACCGGGGGTTCACCGCTGAGATCGTGTGCGGGGGAGCGAACAACCAACTCGCCGACAGCGACCCGTCCATCGCCGCGGACCTCGACGACCGCGGGGTGCTGTATGCCCCCGACTACCTCGTCAACTGCGGCGGGGTCGTGCAGGTCGCCGACGAACTGCTCGGATTCGATCTCGATCGGGCCCGCGCCCGGGTCGCCGGGGTGTTCGACACCACCCGCACCGTGCTCGACCGGGCCGCACAGGCCCAGACCACCCCGCTGGCCGCGGCTGCCGCCGAAGCCCGCGAGCGCATCGCGGCGGGCAACCGGCCGCGTTTCGCCACCTGATCCCCACCTGATCCCCACCTGAACGTCACTTGATCCCTGCCCGTCCCCCCTCCGGGTGGGGGAATCGCGATGGGAGGGGTATCGTGGTGTTTCGCTGGTCCGTGTGCCCAAGCAGCGCGTGGGCGCCGGCAAGTAACACGAATCTGTCCACGACGAGTCGCCGGGGCACTGGCCCCGGTCGAGGGGGTCGAGCCATGGGGCGCGGCCGTGCCAAGGCGAAGCAGACCAAAGTTGCCCGTGCGTTGAAATACGGCGGGCCGCAGACCGATCTCGAGCGCCTTCAAGCCGAGCTTGCCGGCAGCGAAAGTTCGCCTGCTGCCGATATTGCTGAAGATGCCACCGACGAATACGACGAGTATTCCCAGCACTACTCCGACGACGACGACCGTCGCGCGGGTTGACCCTGCGCGTTCTGCGAACCCGCTCGCCTGAAACTAGGTCGTCTCAAACCAGATCGGGCCCACAAGGCTGACCGCGCCACCGGCGCCGCCTTTGGCCTGAGCATCGCCTGTCTCGCCTTCGCGGCGGTCGCGCACGTGTCCGCACACCCACGCGGTCACCCCGCGGTCGTGCAGTCGGGCCACCACAGCATCGGCATCGTCGGCGCCGGCCACCGCCACCATCCCGAGCCCGAGGTTGAAGGTGCGCTCCATCTCTGCGGTGTCCACCCCGGTCGCAGCGATCAACTCGAACACCGGCTGGGGCCGCCAGGTCGCTCGATCGACCTCAGCAGCCAGCTGCGCCGGCAGCACCCGGGCGATGTTCGCCGCGATCCCACCACCGGTGATGTGCGCGAACGCATGAATATCGGTGTGGGCGGTGACGTCGAGGCAGTCGCGGGCATAGATCCGGGTGGGTTCGAGGAGTTCTGCACCGATCGTGCGGCCGAGGTCATCGCTGTGGCGATGCAGGGCCGCGTCGATCGCCGTGGGATCTGTGCCCAGCAGTGCCCGTCGGGCCAGCGAATACCCGTTGGAATGCAACCCGGAGGATTCCATCGCGATCAGCACGTCGCCGGCGCGCACACGATCGGGTCCGAGCAGTTCATCGGCCTCGACGACACCGGTGCCGGCTCCTGCGACGTCGTACTCATCGGGATCGAGCAGCCCCGGGTGCTCTGCGGTCTCGCCGCCGAGCAGCGCGCATCCGGCGATTTCGCAGCCGCGTGCGATGCCGGCGACGATCGCGGCGATGCGTTCGGGAGCCACCTTGCCGGTGGCGATGTAGTCGGTGAGGAACAACGGTTCGGCACCGCACACCACGAGATCATCGACGACCATCGCGACCAGGTCGAGCCCGATCGTGTCGTGGATGTCCATCCGCTGCGCCACAGCGACTTTGGTGCCCACACCATCGGTCGATGTCGCCAGCAGCGGGCGACGGAACCGTGCGAGCGTCGACGCATCGAACAGCCCGGCGAATCCACCGAAGTCGCCCACGACCTCCGGCCGAGTTGCGCGGGCGACCGCATCGCGCATCAGGGCGACCGCACGCTCACCGGCTTCGACATCGACACCGGCCTCGGCGTAGGAACTCACCGGCACCTCATCGGCGCAGGCTCGATCCGCTCGGGGTGTCCTGGGCCGCACGCATCTGCAGGCCCTCGAGCAGGTGCTTGCCGATGACCTCCGGTTCGGGCACCGGCACCGGGTACACCCCGTCGAAGCACGCCCGACACAGTCGATCGGCCGGCAGCGTGGTCGCCTCGGTCAACTCCTCCAGCGACACATACCCGAGAGAGTCGGCACCGATCGAGGTGCGGATCTCTTCGACGCTCAACCCGTTGGCGATCAACTCCGCTCGCGAGGCGAAGTCGATGCCGTAGAAACACGGCCACTTCACCGGTGGCGACGAGATGCGCACATGCACTTCCCGGGCACCGGCCTCGCGCAGCATCCGCACCAGCGCACGCTGGGTGTTGCCGCGCACGATCGAGTCGTCGACGACGACGAGCCGCTGATCGGCGATCACCTCGCGTAGCGGATTCAACTTCAACCGGATACCCAACTGCCGGATCGTCTGCGACGGCTGGATGAACGTCCGCCCCACATAGGCGTTCTTCACCAACCCCTCGCCGAAGGAGATACCTGATTCCTGGGCGTAGCCGATGGCCGCATAGCGACCCGATTCAGGCACGGGGATCACCAGGTCAGCCTCGACCGGGTATTCCCGGGCCAGCCGACGCCCGATCTCCACCCGGGTGGCCTGCACGCTGCGCCCGGCGATCGAGGTGTCGGGTCGGGCGAGATAGACGTATTCGAACAGGCAGCCCTTCGGCTCAGCCTCGGCGAACCGGTGCGAGCGCAACCCGTGCTCGTCCATCGCGACGAGTTCACCGGGCTCGATCTCGCGGACGAAAGCCGCACCCACGATGTCCAGTGCAGCGGTCTCGCTGGCCACCACCCATCCGTTCTCGAGCCGGCCGAGCACGAGCGGACGGATACCGAGCGGATCACGCGCGGCGTACAACGTCGTGTCGTCCATGAACACCAGCGAGTAGGCCCCGGCGAGTTTGGGTAGTTCCTCGATCGCAGCGGCCTCCATCGACAGGTCCGGGTGCGCGGCGATGAGCGCGGAGATGAGGTCTGTGTCGGACGTGGCACGGGACACCTTCGTGCCCAGGGGCAACTCCCCGCGTGCTTCCTCTAAAGCAGCGACCCGCTCGGCGAGCTCGGCGGTATTGGTCAGATTTCCGTTGTGCCCCAACGCTAGATGGCCGGTCGCGGTGGCGCGGAATGTCGGCTGGGCGTTTTCCCACGAACTCGATCCGGTCGTGGAATAGCGCGTGTGGCCGATCGCGACGAAACCCTTCAAGGATTCCAGGCTCGCCTCGGTGAACACCTGCGAGACCAGCCCCATGTCCTTCATCACCAGGATGTGATGACCGTCGCTGACCGCGATGCCCGCGGATTCCTGGCCGCGATGCTGCAGCGCATACAGGCCGAAATACGTCAGTTTGGCGACCTCGTCACCGGGCGCCCAGACCCCGAACACCCCGCAGGCATCCTGGGGACCACGGTCGAGGGGATCGAGGTCATGTGTGAGCTTGCCGTCACCGCGCGCCACGAGGGTCAGTCTAGGGGTGCGATCTGCGCCCCGGTGACAGGCCGTTGCTCTTGTCGCATCTGACTAGGCCAGGGCGGTAGTGAGTGTGTCGCGGGCTGC
>JAGYOB010000315.1 GCA_018399515.1 Candidatus Nanopelagicales bacterium | reverse complement strand
CGCATCGCATGCATCGCGACCAACGATCCGTTCGTGATGGAGGCCTGGGCGTCGTCACAGGGGGTAGGCGAGGAGATCACGATGGTTTCCGATGGCAATGGTGAATTCACCGAGGCGATCGGGATGGCCGTTGACGCGAGTGGTTTTGGACTGGGCACGCGATCGAAGCGTTACGCGATGGTCATCGAAGACGGTGTCGTCACGACGTTCCTACCTGAGGACGACGGCTTCTCGGCCGTGGCCAGCCTGGGCAGCTGCGTCGTGGACGCGCTGAAAGCCTGACCCTCGGTCTGAGTTCTCGTCCTCGCCTGTCGGCGATCTGTCCGCGCTGCCAAACGCCGGTCGGCGGGTGTCAGTCCGGTGGTGGCGCTGTGGCTGCATGGTGGTCGAGCCACTCCGGTGTGCTCGAGGCGATGATGAGCCGCCGGGTCGCTCGCGTGAGCGCGACGTACAGATCACGGCCCGGTTGCGCACCGGATTCTACGATCCGCTCGGGCTCGACGACGACCACGACATCGAACTCCAGGCCCTTGGCGTCGGCGATGCTCATCACGCTTACCGGTGAATCAAGCCGATCCGCACCGCGACCGACCGTACCCGGTGGGGTCGCCTCGCTGATGGCTCGAGTGATCGGTTCCACGGCTGCCGGTGCGCACAGAACAGCGAGCCTACCCAGGTCAGGATCGGTCAGTTCCGCTCGCACGAGACCGACGATCTCTGCGATGGCGGCTTCGTCGGTCGGGAGAGGAACCCACCGAGGTGGTTCGCCCTCGCGGATAGAGGTGACCTCCGCGGGAATGCGACCGAAATCGCGCAGCACCTGCTGGGCCAATTCCATGAACGGTCGGGGAGTGCGGTAATTGATGCTCAGGCGTTCCACGCGCCAGCGCTGCTCTCCCTTGGCTCGAGGTTTGGCGAGGCGGCCGAGAACGTCGACCCACTGCGCTGGAGCGGCAGAGCTTGCCGCCTGATCCAGGTCACCGACGACGGTCATCGACAGTGAAGGGCAGCGGCGAGCGAGCACGCGCCACATCATCGGCGATAGTTCCTGGGCTTCGTCGACGACGACGTGACCGAAAACCCATTCGCGATCGGTCGAGGCTCTCTCAGCAACCGTCATCGAACTCGTCTGCTCGGCGTATCTCTCGATGAGTTGGTCAGCGGAAACCCCGCGTGTTCCAGTCATTTCCAACACAGCCTGCGCGTATTCGGCCTCGTGTGCGCGTTCGACGCTCGCTCGTGCTTCGGCGCGACGTTCGGCTTCATCATCTGCACCGAGGCATTCCGCGGCCTCATCGAGCAGGGGAACATCGGCGGGAGTCCACGGGTGGCCAACCGGTCGCAGCAGCAGTGCACGTTCAGTTTCACTCAGCGATGATGCGGCCTCAACGAGACGTCGCTCATTGGTCAGCAGATCGGCGATCACCTGCTCCGGTGACAGCGGCATCCACGCGAGGTTCACCTCACGACGCACGTCGGGGCTGTCGCGCAGATCACTGATGAGTTCCGCGCGACGTGTGTCGATATCGAGTCCACGGGCCGTGGCAAGCTCCTCGGCAAGCAGGTCCAGCATCTCCAACGCATAGGAGCGCCGCGCGATGTTGTGCGGGCGGCGACTGGCGCGACCGCGCTCGATCGCGGCAGCGAACATATCCGAGGTGGCGATGATCGGCGTACCACCGACGTTGAGTTTGACCGGCTCGGTCGGCACGCGTTGGCGGAGTTTGACCGCACGAGACACGACCTCGGCCATGCGCAGGTTGCCTTTGATCGCCGCAACTGCATCGGGTTCGCTGCCCTGCGCGTCGAGACCTGGATAGAGCTGACCGGGTGTGACGAGTACCGCTGCAGTTTCTCCGAGCGCCGGCAACACCTGCTCGATGTAGCGCAAGAAGATCGGATTCGGTCCGACGACGAGGACGCCGCTGCGTGCTAGGCGATCTCGATGCGTGTAGAGCAGATAGGCCGCGCGATGCAGGGCGACGACTGTTTTGCCACAGCCGGGGCCTCCTTCGACGACGAGGATTCCCTGCATGGGCGCACGCACGATCGCATCCTGTTCGGCCTGCAGGGTCGACACGATGTCGTGCATCCGCCCGGTTCGTTTGCGGGCCAGTGCTGCCATGAGCACCCCACCGCCTTGCACATCTTCTTCGGCGATACTTCCTTCGCCGAGTGCATCAAGGTTCAAGACGTCGTCCTCGAGGGCGGTGACGTTGCGACCCTCGGTCATGATGTGACGGCGCCGCACGACATCTCGTGGATCGGCACTCGTTGCCTGATAGAACGCCTCGGCTGCAGGCGCGCGCCAATCGGTAAGCAACTGCTGCTGATCGTCATCGGTGAGTCCGATGCGACCGATGTATCGAGAAGCGCCGTCGATGAGATCGAGGCGACCGAAGCACAGCCGGTGCTCGGCGGCGGTCAAGGATCCCAGACGCTCGGTGTACAGGCGCACGAAAGCGTCCTGTTCGGTCTGCGCGCCAGGAGTACCGGCGGTCTGGCCATGTCGGGTCCGCCGCAGGTCATGCTCGGTTCGGTCGCGCAGCACGTCGAGTCGGTCGTACAGTCGGTGCACCGCCTGTCGCTCCTGGGCGATTTCACGCTCTCGTGATGAGGTCATCGCCACAGGTCCGGGTCGTGTAGAAATGCCCGGACCAGGTCGCGAGCTGCCTGATCGGTGGCGTCGTCGCGATCGGCATCCTCGAGGAGGCGTGAGAACTCACGGGCTCGTGCTGCCTGGGCGGGGGCTCCGTCTCGGATCACCTGCTGCAGGCCCTCGGCCAGATCCACGTCCCTTGCCCTCCCGCACCGATTTCCATGGCGAAGTTCGATCATGCCGCATGGGTCCGTGACCGGCACGGCGGAGGTGGGAAATCGCCAGGGTGCCCCTGCCGGAAGTCGTCAGGGTAGAGCGGAGGCGTTGCGCTGCCAGTCGGCCCAGTCGATATTCCAGGAGGCTCCAGGACCTTGATCCCAGGCGACATCTCGGCCGGTGCCGAAGGTGATGACCGGATCTCCCTCGTAGGCGTTCTCATAGAACCAGCGCGCATCTTCCATGGTCAGATTCGTGCAGCCGTGCGATGTCGCAGCGACGCCGAGGTTGCTGAGGTTCCATGGTGCGGCGTGGATGAATTCCCCGTTGGGAGTGATGCGCAGCGAGTAGGGGACCTGCACGTCATAGGGCTCGCGCGGACCGGGGTTGACCATTCTTTTGACGTAGTACCGCTCCATGATCGTCTTGATTCCCGAGGCGGTTTCCCAGGTCGGCTTGCCCAGGGATACCGGAACCTCGCGGATGAGTTTGCCGTTGCGGTACAAAGTTCCCATCTGGGTGCCGTAGCGAATACTCAAGATCTGCTCGCGGCCGATGGTGATCGTTCGGCTGGGATCGAAGGTCGCCAGACCGTCGTCGACCCAACTCGATGTCAGTTCCACGTTCGTGTGTGCGGGCCAGAACGACTCGGGGCGATAGATCATCGTGTAATCGTCCGGCCACGACCACGTGCCCAAACCGATCGGCTTGCTCGTGGTGACGACAGCGGTGCGCTCGAGCACGGGACGGACGTCTTCGGGAACCGGTGCGGTGAACATGACCCGAATGACGACGCCGACACCGAACTTCTCGTCGGTGACGCGCGGATAGACGCTGGCGATATCGACAGCCGATGCTCCCGCGGGCAGCGTGTCATCGCGTGGAGTCGACGGTTCCGGTGGCGCCGTAGGTTCTGGCAGCGGGGCTGCCTCCACGGTCGGCTCCGGTTCCGGGGCGGGTGCGACCGACAGCAGATCGGCCCGCAGCGGGGTCACCTGACCGATTGCGGCACCGCCGCCGAGGGCGAGGGCACCGGCGGCCACGATGCCGGTCCATACCGCGCCGGTTCGTGCGATCGCACTCCACGTTTCCCCGCGCCCCCGTGGGCGGGCATGCTGCCCCGAACTCATGGTCTGTATGAAAGTGCAGTGACGGGGGTAAACGCTAGTGACAGATACCCGAAATGTCCGATTAGACCGGTCATGAGGGTCCTGGGGCCGCAAATCGTGATGTGCCCGTGATCTCGACGGACGCCCAGCCCTAGCTGTTGGGTCGAGCCAGTTCGGTTGCCAGTTCGGTCGCCACATCGCTGGCGAAGGCGTCGACATCGGCCTCGGTGGTGTCCCACGAGCACATCAGGCGCACCTCCCCGGTGCGGTGATCCCACACATAGAAGTGGTGACGTTCTTGCAACCGTGCGGTGACGACGGCGGGCAGGATCGCGAACACGGCGTTGGCCTGAACCGATTGCGTCACCTGGACGCCATCAAGATTGGCGATGCCATCTCGCAGTCGCTGCGCCATAGCGTTGGCATGTGTCGCGCTCCGCAGCCATAGATCGTTTTCGAAGAGTGCGATCAACTGCGCGCTGATGAAACGCATCTTGCTCGACAACTGCATGAACGTCTTGCGCACGAATGGCACAGCGTCAGCAATCGAAGGTTCGAGCACGACGACAGCCTCGGCAGCCATCGCGCCGTTCTTCGTACCGCCGAGAGACACCAGATCCACACCCGCATCCGTGGTGAAGGCTCGCAGCGGAACACCCAGACTTGCCGCGGCATTGCTGATGCGCGCTCCATCGAGGTGAACGAGCAGCCCGAGTTCATGTGCCCTGGTGGTGATCGCGCGAATCTCATCGGGGGTATACACGGTGCCGAGTTCGCTGGATTGCGTGATGCTCACCACACGAGGCTGCGCCCGATGGACGACTCCGAAACCCCAGGCCTGGGTGTCGAGCAACTCCGCGGTGAGCTTGCCATCGGGTGTATCGACCGTGTGCAGTTTGATGCCGGCAACTCGCTCCGGCGCTCCACCTTCGTCAGCATCGATATGTGCGTTGCGGGCGCAGATCACCGCTTCCCAGGGACGGCAGGCACTCTGCAGCGCGACCACGTTCGCCCCGGTGCCGTTGAACACGCAGAAGACCTGGGCAAGATCCCCGAAGTGTCCGCGCACCACCTCACCCAGTCGTGCGGTCACCGCATCATCGCCGTAGGCCGGCTCGTGCCCGGTATTCACCTCGGCCAAGGCCTGCAGGATCTCCGGATGGACACCGGCGTAGTTATCGCTGGCGAAGCCACGCTCGCTCATGGGGCTTAACGCTAGCCGCCGTTCTCGGTGAACGGCAGGCGCCCATCTGGTGAGCGGTATCTGACGAGACCGGACCCGCGAAGGAAAGTCGGTTGCGGATCTCGCAAAATGCCCGTTTAGGGTGTTCGGCTTCGCTAGCCTCCCTCCCGTGATGTTCCTCATCTTCGTCCTCTGGGCGGTGACCTACGTCGGCATCTTCCTGCACAAGAAGTGGACGATCCCGATGGCCATCGTGTCGATCCTGTACACCCTGGTCATGCTCCGTTACCACATGACCGACCCGATCCCGCTGAGCTTCTGAGCCGGCTGAGTGACACGACAGGTATGAGGAGCACTCAACGATGACGATGACCATGAATGATTCGGCCACTGACCCCAGCACGATCCGCCTCGTGCAGATCATGCGACTGATCAACCTCGTCGCGCTCGTCGGCCTGCTAGGGGTGCTCGCCGGGTCGCTGTTCTTGCAGTTCGGTGTGGGCGAACAACCGTGCCCGCTGTGTCTGGTGCAGCGTTCGGGAATGATCGGCCTGGCGGTTGGACCGATCATGAACCTCATGTGGGGTCTGCGCCCTGCCCACTACGCGATCAGCATCCTCGCTGCGCTGATGGGCAGCGCAGGTTCGGTGCGCCAGATCCTGTTGCACATTCAGCCCGATGACCCCGGTTATGGCCCACCCGTGCTGGGTCTGCACCTGTACACCTGGGCGCTGATCACCTTCATCATTGGAATCGC
>JAGYOB010000314.1 GCA_018399515.1 Candidatus Nanopelagicales bacterium | reverse complement strand
CAACCCCGCCCACCGCTACGCACTGCTAGCCCGCGAACGCAACCAACCCGCGCAACCACCGTTCTGAGAGGTAGGCGAGCTACTTCTTCTTGCGGGCCGATCGTGCCGCGCGACGGCGCTCTGCCCGCGATGCATCAGGGCCCAGCGCTGCGACAGCTTCGTCAGGATCAGCAGGGGCCACCGACTCGGTCTCGTGCATGACCCCGCCATCGGCCGTCGGCGCGCTGTATTCCAATTCGGTCGGCCGGGACGGACCCAAACCCTTGGCAGTGATCTTCGGGGCCTGCGATGCAGCAGGAGCCGACGGCGCAGAGGTAGTTGCCGCAGGAGCACGCACTGCAGCCGCGATCGACGCCCCCGCCGACGACTTCGTTGCATCCACTAGACCCTCGGCGGCCTCACCGGATTCACCCGCGGGTGCCGCAACCTGTACCTCGACGTTGAACAAGAAGCCAACCGTCTCTTCTTTGATCGCGTCCATCATCGCGGTGAACAGTTCATAGCCTTCTCGCTGATACTCGATCAGCGGATCACGCTGGGCCATCGCCCGCAGGCCGATTCCATCGCGCAGATAATCCATCTCGTACAGGTGCTCGCGCCATTTGCGATCCAACACCGACAAGATCACCCGACGTTCCAGTTCGCGCATGGCATCCTCGCCGACCTCTTGCTCGCGGCGATCGTAGGCAGCCTGCGCGTCAGCGGCGAGTTCCGCGATCAGATAGTCGCTGGTCAACCCCGCGCGCCCGGCACCTGAGGCGTCCTCGAGTTCCTCGACTGTCACGCTCACCGGATACAACTGCTGGAGCGCAGTCCACAGCGTGTCCAGATCCCACGCCTCGGGATAGCCCTCGGATGTCGCCGACCGGACATAGTCGGACACCGTGTCGTTGAGGAATGTGCGGACCTGCCCTTCGATGTCTTCACCTTCGAGCACCCGGCGGCGCTCCTCGTAGACCACCACGCGCTGACGGTTGAGCACATCGTCGTACTTCAACACGTCCTTGCGGATCTCGAAGTTCTGCGCCTCGACCTGCCCCTGGGCGCTCTTGATCGCATTGCTGACCATCTTCGCCTCGATCGGCACATCGTCAGGGACGTTGAACCGACGCAGGAAGGCATCCACCATGTCGGACTTGAACAACCGCATCAGATCGTCTTCGAGTGACAGGTAGAAGCGCGTTTCGCCCGGGTCACCCTGGCGGCCGGAACGACCGCGCAACTGGTTGTCGATGCGTCGAGACTCGTGTCGCTCGGTGCCGAGCACATACAGGCCACCGAGCTCGGTCACCTCATCATGTTCGGCAGCGACTTCGGCCTGCGCGCGCTCCAGCGCCGCCGGCCACGCCGCTTCGTAACCCTCGGGATCCTCGATCGGGTCCAGGCCCTGGCGTTCGAGGTCGGATGCGGCCATGAACTCCGGATTCCCACCGAGCATGATGTCGGTACCGCGACCGGCCATATTCGTCGCCACCGTGACCGCACCCTTGCGACCGGCATCGGCGACGATCTGCGCCTCACGCTCATTGTTCTTCGCGTTCAGCACCTCGTGACGGATACCGCGTTTCTTCAGCTCCGCGGCCACAGCCTCGCTCTTCGCCACGCTCGTCGTGCCGATCAGGATCGGCTGGCCTTCGGCGTGCCGCTCCTCGATGTCATCAGCCACCGCGGCGTACTTCGCGGCCGCGGTGCGATAGATGAGATCGGCCTCGTCGAGACGCACCATCGGCTTGTTCGTCGGAATCGGCACCACACCGAGGTTGTAGATCTGAGAGAACTCATTCGCCTCGGTCATGGCCGTACCGGTCATCCCCGACAACGTGTCGTACAGGCGGAAGTAATTCTGCAGGGTGATCGTGGCGAGCGTTTGATTCTCCGCCTTGATCTCGACGCCTTCCTTGGCCTCGATCGCCTGATGCAGGCCCTCGTTGTAGCGACGGCCTTTGAGGAGTCGACCGGTGTGTTCGTCGACGATCAGGATCTCGCCGTCGATGATGACGTAATCGCGATCGCGCTTGAACAGTTCCTTCGCCTTGATCGCATTGTTCAAGAACCCGACGAGTGGCGTATTGACAGTGTCGTAGAGATTGTCGATACCGAGCTGGTCCTCGACCTTGTCGATGCTGCTCTCCAACACACCGATGGTGCGCTTCTTCTCATCGACCTCGTAATCGTCGTCGATCTTGAGCAACTGCACGATGCGTGCGAACTCGGCGTACCACTTCGTTGGCTGGTCGGCCGGCCCGGAGATGATCAATGGGGTACGAGCCTCGTCGATGAGGATCGAGTCGACCTCGTCGACGACAGCGAAGTTATGCCCGCGCTGGACCATCTCGTCTTTCGTCCAGGCCATGTTGTCGCGCAGGTAATCGAACCCGAACTCGTTGTTTGTGCCGTAGGTGATGTCGGCTTCGTAGGCGACACGACGTTCGGCGGGGCTCATGTGGGCGAGGATCGTCCCGACCTCAAGGCCGAGGAAGCGGTGGATGCGACCCATCCACTCCGCATCGCGCTCGGCGAGGTAGTCGTTGACGGTGACCACATGGACACCCTTGCCGCTCAACGCGTTGAGATACGCCGGGAGAGTCGAGACCAGTGTCTTGCCCTCACCGGTCTTCATCTCAGCGATATTGCCCAGGTGCAAGGCCGCACCGCCCATGATCTGGACGTCGTAATGGCGCTGGCCCAGGGTACGCCGAGATGCCTCACGGACGGTGGCGAAGGCCTCGGGCATGAGGTCATTGAGACTCTCCCCGTCGGCGATGCGCTCGCGGTAGGAATCGGTCAGCCCCCGAAGATCCTCATCGCTCATCTCGAGGAAGTCGTCTTCGATGGCGTTCACCTGCGCCGCGACACTCTCGAGGGTGCGAAGGATCTTGCCTTCGCCGGCACGCAGCATCTTGTCCAATAATCCCACCCGGCCATGGTAGTCACGGCGGTGCCGGACTCGGGTGGGCCGGTGGAAACTCGCGGTCGGCAAGGACGGGACCCGACCGGCAGGGGTACTAGTCGCCGGAGCCGGTGATCTCCAGTAACCCGACCTTGGCGGCGCGCACGACCGCTTCGGTGCGGGTGCGGGCGTCGAGTTTCTCGTGAACTCGGCGTACGTGATTGCGCACGGTGTTCTCGCTGATGAACAGCTCCGCGGCGATCGCCCGGTTGCCGAGCCCGCGCCCCATCAACTCCAGCACCTGGCGTTCCCTCCGGGTCAAGGCGATGCTCGCCCCGGGGGCATCGTCGAGATCCCACGAAACGCCCGGGGCCAGGGTGATGCGCCCGGTCCCCGCAGCGGCGATCGCGGCGGTCAGATCCTCAGCACTCACCCCGGCCTCCACCACGCCAGCAGCACCTGCGGCCATTGCGGCGGAGACATCGATGCGGGTGCCGGGGGTCGACAGGATCAGCAGAATCCGCAACCCCGGGCGCCGTTCGGTGAGCATGGAGATCCCGGAGAACACCGGATCGTCGAGGTCCGTCGAGCACACGCAGATCACCTCGGTGACAGCCGCATTCGGAGTGTGGGGTGCGACTGCGGTGGCGACCTCGGCCAGGGAAACAGCCCCGATCACCGGATCGCAATCGTCGAGCCGCTCGCACGTGGCCATGATGCCCGCACGAAACAGCGGGAGCGGGTGCGCGACGACGGTCAACCGTGGAGGTGTCACCGGCGGTGCTTCACGCCGCACGCAGGAATGGTCCCGGTCACGTGGACAGCCGGATCAGCCCATAGGTGTAGCCCCGGCGGCGGTACACCACGGCCGGGGCATCGGTGGCGACGTCGAGGAACATGTAGAAGTCGTGGTCGACGGCTTCCATGGCATCGAGGGCGTCTTCAACGGTCATCGGGCTGGCCGTGTGAGTCTTCTCTCGCACCACGACCGGGCCATCGGCATAGACCACGTCCGGGTCCATCGGCGCCGCCTGGACCTGCTCGGGGGCAGGGTGGCCCGCGGGCTGCTCGGCCTCCAACGGGGGTACGGGGATCTCCCTGCTCGCACGGCGATACCGAGCCTGCCGGCGATCGGCTTCGCGTCGCAGCCGCTGCTCGATCCGGTCCACAGCACGATCCAAGGCGGTGAGGTCGCGATCGGCGGCGGCCTCCGCGCGCACGATGTGACCATTGCTTCGGCAGGTGAACTCGACCTTGAACGCCCGATCGGAATTTCTCGGATTGTGCTCGTGGGTGATTTCAACGTCGACGCGCCGAAGAGGAATACCGAACCGGTCCAGTTTCTCTGCCGCCTCAGCGGCATGCTCTCGAAAACGGTCGGTGAGATCGGTATGGCGCCCGTGCACGACGACTTCGGTCGCGGATCCGCCCATCGTGGACATCGTGAACTCCCTTCGCCGAGATACCCCCACGCTAGCCGACCGAACCTCCCACCAGAAGGGCCCTTCGTCCACCCCCCACTCGTCTTAGTTACCTAAATGGTCGAAAACTCGGTGAGTTTTCGACCATTTAGGTAACTAAGACGTATTCGGGTGGGGGTGGGGGTGGTGGTCGCGGGTG
>JAGYOB010000313.1 GCA_018399515.1 Candidatus Nanopelagicales bacterium | reverse complement strand
TCGCCGCCGAGTGATGCGCACCACGACGTCATCGAAGGGAACGGTGATCGGAGCCTGCGGTTTGTGGACCGCTACCTCGACACCGAGCACATCATCATGCGCGAGGCAAGTATCCGCGATGCGCGAGGCCAGGGTCTCGATCAGATCGACCGGATCGCCGGTGATGATGGCGTGCACCTCGGTGGCGATCGTGCCGTAGTCAACCGTGTCGGCCAGCTCATCGCTGGCCGCAGCGCGTGCCATATCGACATGCAACGTCACGTCGACGCGGAACTCCTGACCCTCGCGCCGCTCATGGTCGAACACCCCGTGGTAGCCGATCCCGCTCAATCCCATGATCTCGATACGGTCGAACATGTCGGACTCCTCACCGAAGGCTGCCGTCATCACACTCGACCTTCTCGCCAGGCCGCCGCGACTGCCACCGCATCGCGACCCCCACACACATCGTGCACGCGCACTCCCCAGACACCCGCACCGGCAGCCAGCGCCGTAATCGCGTCGGTGGCGTAATCCCGCTGTTCCACCGGACGCGGCCGACCCGACGCATCCGCGAGCAGGGAGCCCAGAAACCGCTTGCGCGATGCGCCGATGAGCACCGGGTGGCCCATCGCCTGGACCTGCGCAACCTCCCGCAGCAGCATCCAGTTGTGATCGGATTCCTTCGCGAACCCGAT
This sequence comes from Candidatus Nanopelagicales bacterium, assembly GCA_018399515.1. Lineage (GTDB taxonomy): Bacteria > Actinomycetota > Actinomycetes > S36-B12 > S36-B12 > M55B157. Next base: position 1,415 of record JAGYOB010000313.1, on the reverse strand, counting down.
GCCGGGATCGACGACCACGCGATTCGCATCCACGCCCGCTGCCGCGAGCGCATCAAGGCGCTGCTGCAACTCAGCGATGACTTCGGCCACTACGTCGTCGTAGACCGCGAGACTCTCCATGACGTCACTGGGTCCGCGCCAATGCATCGCGATGTAGGGGACGTCGACGGTCGCCAGCCACGACAGCATGCCGTCATCGGCACGGCCACCGCTGACATCGTTGACCATGCAGGCACCTACATCGAGTGCGGCCTGGGCAACCCCCGGACGCATCGTGTCGATGCTCACCGGCACACCCGCTGCGACCAGTCCCGCGATGACAGGCACAACACGGTCGAGCTCCTCGTCGATGCTGATGCGTTGGGCCCCGGGGCGGGTCGATTCACCACCGACATCGACGATGTCCGCACCCTCTCGATGCATCCGGGTGCCGTGAGCCACCGCGATCGCCGGATCGAGCCAACGTCCTCCATCGGAAAATGAATCGGGCGTGACGTTCAAGACACCCATGACAAGCGTGCGCTCGAGTTCGGCCAGCGCATCGGGAAGGCCCGCGGGATGACGCATCGGCATAATCTGCTCGGCTCAGCCCATCATCAGCGACATCGCCTCGGCGCGGGACGCCGGGTCGACCAACTGCCCGCGCACCGTGCTCGTCACCGTCTTCGCCCCCGGTTTGCGCACCCCGCGCATCGACATGCACAGGTGCTCGCATTCGAGGACGACGATGATGCCGCGCGGTTCCAGCACCCGCTGCAACGCATCCGCGATCTGCGTGGTCAAACGCTCCTGCACCTGCGGGCGCTTGGCGTACACATCGACAAGGCGGGCAAGCTTCGACAATCCGGTGATCCGGCCGTCGTGGGCGGGGATATAGCCGACATGGGCGACACCGTGGAACGGGACGAGGTGATGCTCGCAGGTGCTGTACACCTCGATGTCGCGCACCAGGACGAGTTCGTCGTGACCTTCATCGAAGGTCGTGGTGAGCACATCCTCACCCACCATGTGCAGCCCGGCGAAAACCTCCGCGTAGGACCGCGCGACGCGCCCCGGTGTCTTGCGCAAGCCCTCGCGATCTGGATCCTCACCCACCGCGATCAGTAACTCGCGTACCGCTCGTTCGGCCCGCTCCTCGTCAAAGGGTGCCTTCGCCGGTGGCTCCACAGCATGACGAATAGCGTCGATGTCGGTTTCGTGGGAATCCATAGATGGCTCGTTTCGCGAGAGTGGGATCGATGGGCGCTCCACCGATTTACCACGCCTTATTCGTGGTCGGGACCGAATTCATCAGTCGCGTTGCTCATCGCACCGTTGACCGAACTGTGCACCGACCTATCCACTGAGCCGTTCACCGCACCGTTGGGCGGGACCCGTACCGGGCCGCGCTCATCCGGGCTGCGCAGCGACGATCC
>JAGYOB010000312.1 GCA_018399515.1 Candidatus Nanopelagicales bacterium | reverse complement strand
ACGCCGCGGGAAATCGACCTGGCCGCCTCTGATTATGCTCGGATCGCGATCGCGGAGATCGAGCTGACCGGTCAGGTGTGGCGCCCCGAATTGATCGATACGGTGTTCATCGGCGGCGGCACTCCGACTTTGCTCGCAAGCTCGGACGTGGCAGCGATCATCGCCGCTATCGACGACACCTTCACTCTTGCTGCAGATGCCGAGGTGACCATCGAGGCGAATCCGGATTCGGTCACGCTCGAGTCCTTGGCGCAGGTGAGGGCTGCCGGTGTGACGCGGGTTTCTTTCGGCGTGCAGAGCCTGGCTGAGCATGTCCTGGCCACCTTGGATCGGACCCATACGCCGGGCCGGGCGTTGGAGGCGATCGCCCAGGCGCGGCAGGTGGGTTTCGAGCATGTCAGTGCGGATCTCATCTATGCCACACCCGGGGAGACGGATGAGGACCTGACCATGTCGGTGCGCGCGGTCCTCGATGCCGGGGTGGATCACCTCTCGGCGTACTCGCTGATCATCGAGCCCGGCACCCGGATGGCCCAGCAGGTCAGTCGCGCAGAGATCGCCGCTCCCGATGACGACATCGCCGCGGACCGTTACGCGATCATCGATCGCCTTGCTCGCGAGCACGGGTTGGATTGGTACGAGGTCTCCAACTGGGCGAAACCTGGTGGTCAATGCCGACACAACCTCGGCTATTGGCGGGGTGGGGATTGGTGGGCGATCGGACCCGGGGCGCATGGCTATCTCGAGGGCCAACCAGGAATGCGGTGGTGGAACGTCAAGCATCCGCGTGCTCACGCGGACGCGGTCAGCGCGGGGAGTGCACCGATCGGTGGCTGGGAGGACATCGACGAGTCCACGCGCATCCTAGAGTCGGTGATGCTGCGGCTGCGCCTGCGCGAGGGCATCGAGCGCGCGCTGCTGCCGGCGACTGCCGAACCAGTGCTGCAGCACTACGTATCCCGCGGGATGCTCACCGTGGAGGCGGGGCAGGTCCGGTTGACCGATGCGGGACGGTTGCTCGCCGATGCCTGCGTACGCGACCTCGCGGGCGCGATCGACCCCGAGTGAACATCGACCCCGGCTGAACATCGACCCCGGCTGAACAGGGCACCACCGGTCGCGAGGGGTTAGTATTGGCACTCACGGCCATAGAGTGCCAGTGCTGGGAGGTGGGCATGCTCGAGGATCGGCGACTCGCGGTGTTGCGTGCCATCGTCGAGGACTACGTGTCCACCGGAGAGCCGGTCGGCAGCAAAGCGCTCGTGGATCGGCACTCCCTCGGGGTGTCCTCAGCCACGATCCGCAACGATATGGCTGCCCTGGAGGACGAGGGCTACATCGCCCAGCCGCACACCAGCGCCGGACGGGTACCGACCGATATGGGCTATCGCGCCTTCGTCGACAGGTTGTCGGGAGTCAAGCCGCTGAGTTCGGCAGAGCGGCGTGCCATCTCCGATTTCCTGGCGGGGGCCGTCGATCTCGACGATGTGATGTCGCGCAGCGTGCGACTGCTGGCCCAATTGACCCGGCAGGTCGCGCTCGTCCAGTACCCCTCCCTGGTGCAGGCGTCGGTGCGCCACATCGAGATCGTGGCCTTGTCTGAAACGCGGTTACTGCTCGTCCTGATCGCCGATACCGGCCGGGTCGAACAGCGTGTCATCGAATTGCCGGCACCTATCCCCGACGAGGCGCTCGGGCAGGTGCGCACCCGACTGCTGTCTGCGGTCACCGGGGAACGCTGTTCGGATCTGGCTCCGGTCCTCGACGGAGTCGCCGAAGAGTTCTCGACCGAAGTCCAGCCGCAATTGGTCGTCATCATCGCCACCATGCTGGAGATCGCCGTCGCGCGTGAGGAGCAGCGCATCGTTCTCGGTGGCACAGCGAATCTGGCTCGCTATCGCGATTCGTTCGCGGCCAATCTGGAGCCGGTGCTCGAAGCGCTCGAAGAGCAGGTGGTTCTGCTGCGCCTGCTGGGTGAGGTGTCCGGTGGCGATGAAGTGACGGTTCGCATCGGTCATGAGAACCCCGTCGAGGGTCTCTACGGAACCTCACTGGTCGGTTCCGGTTACGGTCGGGATGAGACGATCGTTGCAGGGCTCGGCGTTGTCGGACCCACGCACATGGATTACCCGGTATCGATGACCGCGGTGCGCTCGGTGGCCCAATACCTCAGTCGCATCCTGAGTGAAACGTGAGTGTGACCTGACGATGGCGACTGATTACTACGCGCTGCTGGGCATCGAACGCGATGCTGGCCCCGAGGAGATCAAGCGCGCTTACCGTCGACTCGCACGGGAACTGCACCCGGACGTCAATCCTGACCCTGAGACCCAGGATCGCTTCAAGGAGGTCACGGCGGCCTACGAGGTTCTCAGCGACCCGCAGAAGCGCCAGATGTATGACATGGGTGGCGACCCATTGCGTGCCGGCTCGGCCGGCGGGGGATTCGGCGGGGGGTTCGATTTCGGCGACATCATGGACGCCTTCTTCGGTGGTGGCACTCCGCGCGGGCCCCGGACTCGCCAGCGCCGCGGCCAAGATGCCCTCATCCGGATCGAGGTGGAGTTGAAAGAGGCGATGTTCGGCGGGAAGCGCGACATCACCGTCGACACTGCGGCTCGTTGCGAGGCCTGCGCGGGGGCCGGTGCCGCACCGGGGACAGAACCCACGACCTGCCCGATGTGCCGGGGCCGCGGGGAGATCCAGCAGGTGCAGCGCTCGTTCCTCGGCCAGGTCATGACAGCGCGGCCGTGCCCGCAGTGCTCGGGATTCGGCACCACCATCGCCCATCCTTGTGTCGAGTGCTCCGGCGATGGACGGGTGCGCACCCGTCGCACCATCGAGGTCACGATTCCCGCCGGTGTCGACACCGGAACGCGCATCCAACTGTCCGGTCAGGGTGAGGTCGGCCCTGGTGGTGGCGACAGCGGGGACCTCTATGTCGAGATCGTGGAGAAACCGCACCCGATCTTCGAGCGACGCGGCGATGACCTGCACTGCAGTGTTCAGGTGCCGATGACCGCCGCGGCCCTGGGAACGAGCGTCACGTTGGACACCCTCGATGGCGAAGAAGGCATGACGATCCCCGCAGGCACCCAACCTGGTGAGGTGCTCACCTTGCGCGCCCGCGGGGTTCCCCGATTGCGGGGCACCGGACGTGGCGATCTGCATGTTCACCTCGACGTGCGCACTCCCACCCGTCTGGATGAAACCCAGACCGACCTGATCCAGCAGCTCGCGCAGATGCGCGGTGAAGACAGCGCTTCGATCTCCGTGCAGGAAAGCGCAGACAGCGGAGGCGGATTATTCTCCCGGCTGCGCGATGCCTTCAGCAGCCGCCCGTGACAGCTCCGGTATTCCTCACCGGCACGCTGGAAGCGGTGGAAGCCGGCGCAATCGTCACCCTCGATGGTGATGAGGCTCGTCACGCCGCACGGGTTCGCCGCGTGCAGCCCGGTGAGCGCATCGACCTCGTTGATGGGCAGGGCCGGCGCGCGATGTGCACGGTGACGGCCGTGAAGGTCACGGCGAAAGCGACGGTCGACTGTTTGGTGGCCGACATGGTGAACGAACCTGCACCGGCCCGTCGCATCGTCGTCATCCAAGCCCTGGCCAAAGGAGACCGCAGCGAGCGGGCCGTCGAGACCCTGACCGAGGTGGGGGTCGACGTGATCGTCCCGTGGGCCGCCGAACGAAGCGTCAGCGTGTGGAGTGCCCAGCGGGCCGAGCGTGGTGTGCACCGATGGCAGGCGACGGCTCGCGAGGCGATGAAGCAGTCCCGCCGTTCCTGGCAACCCGCGGTGGTCGATCCGGTCGATCTGTCGGGGGCCTGTCGGTGGGTCGAGCAGTCCGGCACCGCCTTCGTGCTCGATGCCGACGGTCATCCCCTGCCCATGCTCCTCGGCGCTGACGGGCTCCTGGGCGCTGACGGGCTCCTCGGCGCTGACGGGGAAGCGGGGGACTGGGTCGTGGTCGTTGGTCCCGAAGGAGGCATCACCGATGCCGAGACGCAGGCACTGCTCGCCGCCGGGGCGCAGCGGGCCAGCCTGGGGCCGACGATTCTGCGCACCTCGACTGCCGGGACCGTCGCCGCTACCGTGATCGCGGCTGGCTGGCGATGGTCTGCCTCCCCATCGCAGACCGGGGGATCCGTGACAGGATCGTCCCCGTGAGTGATGGTGACGACTGCCTGTTCTGCCGGCTCGTGGCGCACGAGATTCCCGCAAGCGTGGTCGCCGAGACCGAGACGACCCTGGCATTCCGAGACATCTCACCGGCCGCGCCGACCCATGTCCTCGTCATTCCCAAGGAGCACTATCGGGACATGGCGGCGATCATCGCCGATCGCCCGGAGCTGATGTCTGACGTGATGGCCACCGCCATGGAGGTCGTCGGGCTCGAAGGGCTCCAGGAGGAGGGCTACCGCCTGGTGGCCAACACCGGTGCGTCCGGAGGGCAGACGGTTTATCACGCGCATCTGCATGTGCTTGGTGGTCGCGGCTTGGGTTGGCCGCCCGGCTGATGACCGACCAACCGCAGGCTCGCGCCACCATCGTCATCCCGGCATCCCAGCCGATGGTGTCGGTCGTCGGTGCCGGGGATGAACTCCTGACAGTTCTCGAACGCCTTTTCGCCGAGATCGATATCCTGGTACGCGGCAACGAGATCACGGTCAGTGGCGAGGCTGAGGAAGTCGGCCTGTTCGAGGTTCTCGTCGCCGAGATGCTCGCTGTGCTGCGCACCGGCCAGGGTTTGACCCCTGAATCCATCGAACGCAGTGTCACGCTTCTGCGCGAGGGTCAACGCCCCGCTGAGGTGCTGTCGACCAACATCCTGTCCAGCCGTGGTCGCACGATCCGCGCTAAGACGTTGAACCAGAAGCGCTATGTCGACGCCATCGACTCTCACACGATCACCTTCGGCATCGGTCCGGCAGGTACGGGCAAGACCTACCTCGCGGTCGCCAAGGCGGTTCAGGCGCTGCAGGACAAGCAGATCACGCGGATCATCCTGACTCGGCCGGCGGTCGAGGCCGGAGAACGCCTGGGGTTCCTACCCGGAACCCTCTCGGAGAAGATCGATCCCTATCTGCGACCGCTGTACGACGCCCTGCACGACATGCTCGATGCCGAATCGATTCCGCGCCTGATCACCGGTGGGACGATCGAGGTGGCGCCGTTGGCGTATATGCGTGGTCGAACGCTCAACGATGCATTCATCATTCTCGACGAGGCGCAGAACACGACACCGGAGCAGATGAAGATGTTCCTGACCCGGCTGGGATTCGGGTCGACGATGGTCGTCACCGGCGATGTGACCCAGGTCGATCTGCCGTCGGGAGCCAGCAGTGGGCTGCGCGTGGTCCAGGGCATCCTCGAAGGGATCGACGATGTCGCTTTCTGCCGATTGACGAGCAAGGACGTCGTGCGTCATCGACTCGTCGGTCAGATCGTGGATGCCTATGCCCGCCACGATGATGCGGTGCAGCCAGCCGACGGACCGATACGCGAATCGCGGGGGCGGCGGTGATCGCAGACCAACCCGGCACGATCGACATCAATGATGAATCGTCAGCAGACTGGGTCGATCATGATCGGGTGCGGGCACTGATCGTGTTCGTGCTCGACCGAATGCGGCTGGATCCCGACTGCACTGTGTCGGTGGCCCTCGTGGACGAGGACCGGATGACCCAGTTGCACGTGCAGTGGATGGATGAGCCTGGGCCCACCGATGTGCTGTCCTTTCCGATGGACGACCTGCGTCCGGGATCAGAATCTGGTCCTGCACCCCTGGGTATTCTCGGCGACATCGTGCTGTGCCCCTCGGTGGCGCACCAGCAGGCGGTTACCGCCGGACATGCCCGCGAGCAGGAGCTCGACGTGCTGGTTACGCACGGCATGCTTCACCTGTTGGGTTTCGATCACGCTGAGCCAGAGGAGCACCGGGAGATGTTCGGCCTGCAGGAGGAATTGCTCGTCGAGTGGCAGTCCGTTCCGAGGCGGCCGATCAGTGGGGGCCGCTATGACGTTGAGTGAAGTCGTGATCCTCGTCGTCGCGGCGGTCCTCGTGGCCCTCGCCGCGCTGCTCGTGGGAGCAGAAACCGCGATCGGCAGAGTCTCACGCAGCAGGGTCGATGATCTGCGACGCGAGGAACAGCGCGGCGTTGATCAGTTGGCCATCGTGATCGATGACCGCCCCCGATACGTCAACGCGCTGCTGTTCTTGTCGACGATCGCCTCGACCACAGCGACCGCGCTGGTGGCGTACGTCGCCATCACCGCACTCAGCATGCGCGGCGGCTGGCCGTTGGCGGCTGCGCTGGCGTTGGCAATCGCGATCATGGTGATCGTCAGTTACGTCGTGCTGGGGGTAGCGGCTCGGACCCTGGGAACCCAGCACGCCGATCGCATCGCCTTGCGCGCAGCTCGGCTAGCCCGACTCGTGGCCGGTGTGCTCAGTCCGTTGACCACGCTGCTCATTCTCATCGGTAATGCCTTGACTCCCGGTCAAGGTTTTCGTTCCGGGCCTTTCGCCTCGGAGGCTGAACTGCGCGAAATGGTCGATCTCGCAGGAGAGAACAGCGTGATCGAGGACGTCGAGCGCAAGATGATCCACTCGGTCTTCGAACTCGGTGAGACTTTCGCTCGCGAAGTGATGGTGCCGCGCACCGAGGTCGTGTTCATCGAACACGACAAGACTCTGCGGCAGGCCCTATCCCTGTGCCTCCGTTCGGGTTTCTCACGCATCCCGGTCATCAAGGACAGCGCCGATGATGTGATCGGAATCGTGTACCTGAAAGACATCATGCGCCGGATCTTCGATGACCGGGAAGCCGAGCGCGGTGAGATCGTCGAGTCGCTCATGCGAGGGCCCTATTTCGTCCCGGAGAGCAAGGTTGCCGACGAGATGCTTACCGAAATGCAGGCAGCGCGCGTGCACATGGCCGTAGTGGTCGATGAATACGGCGGGACGGCGGGGATCGTCACCATCGAGGACATTCTCGAAGAGATCGTCGGTGAGATCGACGATGAATATGACACTGCCGCGCCGGAAGTAACCACGCTCGAAGACGGCTCGTACCGAGTGAGTTCTCGGATGAACGTCGATGACTTTGCCTCCCTGGTCGGTTTGGAGATCGATGGCGAGGAAGAGGGAGTCGACAGCGTGCTCGGTCTCGTCGCCAAGCGGTTGGGGCGCGTTCCGATTCCGGATGCCAGCATCGAGGTTGACGATTGGACCCTGATCGCTGAACAGGGAGCCGGCCGGCGCAACCGCATCGGATCGGTGCTCGCCCGTCGCAGGATCGACACGCTGGGCGAGCGAAGCGGTGACGGAATCGACGAGGAACCGGGCCGATGACCGAGGGATCGATGGGTGCGGCGCTGGATGCCGAGGATGCCAAGTTGGTCACCCTCGCCCGAGGTGCACGGGAGCGTATCCGGGCCGACCACGGAGCTGCCATTCGTGATGACACTGGACGAACCTTCGCAGCAGCCGATGCTTCTCTGCCATCGGTGTCTCTCTCGGCCATTCAGGTAGCTGCAGCACAGGCCTGGATCAGTGGAGCCCGCGGACTTGAAGCGGCCGTCGTGATCACCGCGCAGCCTGACCGTGTGCCTGATGCTGCAGCGCTGGTCGATATCGGCGGCGTCGGACTGCCGGTGATCGTCTGCTTGCCCGACGGGACGGTCGCACACGTGACGACAGCGGGCGAACTCAGCGGTCGCGATCCGGCGCCGTGATGGCACTCCTGACACCGACGCGATCGATCGGGGTGCTGTCGGTCATCGCCGCCGCGGCGCTGTTTGGGACCTCCGCCGCTTCGGTCGACCTGGTCAACCCGGCCGCTACCGCACCGACCATCGCGGCCGGACGCCTCATCGTGGGTGCACTCGGGCTCGTCGTGATCGTGGTGATCACCGGACCGGGGCGCCGTGCTCTCGCCCGGCTGTGGCGTCGCCCGCTGCTGTGGTTGATGGGTCTTGCGGTGGCCAGCTATCAGTCGCTGTTCTTCTTCGGTGTGGCGCGCACGGGTGTCGCTGTCGGCACCCTGGCGAGTCTCGCCCTCGCCCCGTTCCTTGCCGGGCTGCTCGGGTGGTGGTTGCGAGAGGGAGCGCCGGGTGTCATCTGGGCGGTGTCGACAGTGCTCGCGGTGCTGGGTATGGCGTTGCTCACCCTCGGCGATGGTCAGGCTCGCGATCTGCTGGGCATCCTCGCCGCGATGGGTGCGGGAGCCTCCTATGCCGTCTACACCGTGCTAGGCGTGCGCCTGACCCGCGATGGGGAATCGGCGACGAATGTGCTGGCGGCGTCTTTCTCCTTGGCCGCGCTCGTGACGATCCCGGTGTTTCTCGCAGCCGGAGTGTGGTGGTGGAATCCGCAGGATGTCGCGCTGCTGCTGTGGTTGGGGTTGGCGGCAACGACACTGGCGTATCTGCTGTTCGGTATCGGTCTGCGCACTTTGCAACCCGGACACATCGCGACGCTCAACCTGGCTGAACCGGTGGTCGCAACCGTTCTGGGGGTTCTCATTCTCGGCGAGGTGCTTGGTTCACGAGGTTGGCTCGGCTGTGCGCTCATCGTCGTCGCGCTGGGCATCCTCGGGTTCAGTGATCGGGGCGGTGGCGATGAG
>JAGYOB010000311.1 GCA_018399515.1 Candidatus Nanopelagicales bacterium | reverse complement strand
CGTGAGTGAGTGGCCTGTCGGGTTTCATGCCCTGTTGGGCCATGGCGATGGCGGTCGCTTCGACGGCTCCGATCCAGATCGGCAGGTAGCGGCCGCCATCTTGTTCGCGCAGGAGCACGATGGGCTGGTTGGACGGCATCTCCACGCGCACGCCGACAATGTCCACCTGTTTCATGGCATGAGCCTAACCCGGGTTTCGGGCTGCTTCATCCGCCCCTGGCTTGACGATGCTGCGCATGGTCAGACCGGCGACCTCCGTGTCGTCTAGGGCTGTGAGAGGGCGTTGCGGATCAGGAGGAGTTGCAGCGTGATGAGATCAGCGGCCAGATGCCGGCGTTCCTCGTCGGTCTCGGCCTCGACGTGGGCGCCCGCGCCGTGTCGGGCGGGCAGACTGGCATCGACGAGAGACGTGGTTCGTTCTGCGGATTGAGTCAGCCACCGCAGATGCCGAGGTTCGATGCCGTAGTGATGCAACCGGTTGACGATCTCGCAGATCGCCAGTTCGGATGTGTCCCACCGGGTGATGAGTCCGTGCTGGCGCATCTGTTCGATCATGTCGCTTGGACAGGTGGCGCGTTTGACGAACTGCTCCGGTGTCAGCGATGTTCTGGTCGCGGAGTCATTGCGTGGCCTCAGCACGGACACGACGGCTCCACCCTCCGTGAGCAATGCTGCTGGTGCGGTTGCCGGCAGTGCAGCGGGCTTGGGATGACCGTCGCCTGCAACATGTGGCCCGACCCCATCGGCAAGTCGCGCAGCGATGACATCGAGTGGTAGGAATTCTCGTCGCTGGCAGCGGATGATCCAGCGCAGCAGGTCGATGTCTGCCGAGGTGTAACGGCGGCTGCCGCCACGTGTTCGAGATGGGGTGATCAGCCCCCGGGATTCGAGGTAGCGGACTTTGGATACCGAGACTCCCCCGAATTCGCGATCGAGGACCCGTGCCACCTGACCGATTCCCACCAGGGGTCCTCCGCTCGGTTCACCACGATCAGATGGTGCGGCGGAGGTTCGTTGATCAGGAGGGGTCATTCTCCTCCGATGAGGTACACGAATCGGTATTTACCGATCTGCACTTCGTCGCCGGGATTCAGTGTCACCGTGTCGACCCTGCTGCGATTGACGTAGGTGCCGTTGAGGCTGTCGGCATCGGTGAGTGTCCATGTCTGACCGTCGCGACGGAATTCCGCGTGCTTGCGGCTGACGGTGATGTCATCGAGGAACAGATCCGAGTCTGGGGCCCGTCCGGCAACGACGATGTCCCCCGATAGCAGGAAGGATGCACCGGCGTTGGAACCGCGGCTGACGACGAGGACCGAGGATCCCGCTGGTACCCCCGTGACATAGCCGGTACCAACAACCGGGATCGAGCCGCTGGAAGGCGGCCCGGCGGTGCCGAGGAAGGTTGAGTCGATGGCCCCCTGTTCGGCGTCGTCCGGAATCGGCAACGGGGCGCCGCAGTGCGAGCAGAACCGATCGCTGGGATCGGCGGCTTCGCCGCAGGTGATGCATGCTCGACGCGGTTCGCTGGTCATCGTGGTGTTCAGGCTTCCTCAGTGATCGCGGAGTAGGCCACCGCATCGAGGAGACCATCGACATCCTGGGCATCATCGGGCCGCACTTCAAGCAGCCATCCCTGGCCGTATGGATCTGCATTGATGACCTCGGGTGTGTCAGCAAGGGCGTCATTGCGCGCGACGACGACACCGCTGATGGGGGCGTAGATGTCACTGACGCTCTTGGTCGACTCGACTTCACCGCAGGTGCTGCCACCATCGATGACCGCTTCGGGTTCGGGCAGCTCGACGAAGACAATGTCGCCGAGGGCATCCTGGGCATAGTCGGTGATACCGAAAACCACAGTGCCGGATTCGGTCACGCGAACCCACTCGTGTTCGCTGGTGTACCGCAGATTGTCAGGAATCACCGGTCCTCCTCGGGGCGCTACAGCGGGTAATCATCATGCTCGACCGGGCCCATCCTGTCAGACCCCTCCTTGCCCGAAAACTACCGAGCAGCCGCGGATCAGGGCAAGGCACGGGGCAAGGGACGGGGCAAGGGACATGCCCGGACGATGCGCACCGTCTGCTCGAGATAGAGGACCGCTCCGTACCAGTACAACCCCACCCCCCAGATCACCAGAGCCCACCCGACGACATCGAGAACGGCCTGCCAGTCCGAGGGGCCTGCCCCTGCCAGCAGCAGAGGGAACCCGACGAACAGGACGAAGGTTGCGGCCTTGCCGAGGTAGTGGACGGGAAGTGCGGATAGACCGCGCCGACGCAATGGAGGCAGGAGAACGAGAAGAACGAGTTCGCGAGCGACAAGTGCCGCCACCAGCCACCACGGGATGATGTCTCGCAGCGCCAGTGTGACGACGACGGCCGCGATGGTGATTCGGTCGACGAGGGGATCGAGTAACTGGCCGATCGCCGAAACCTGTGACCAACGCCGAGCGATGTACCCGTCGAGGTAGTCGGTGATTCCCGAGATGATCAACACGATGACAGCAGCGAGATCCGCTTGCAGACCCAGAACCAACCAGCAGTAAACGCCGATCAGCACCAGCCGCAGAACCGAGAGGATATTGGGGATGGTCACGACCCGGTCGGTCGTCACGACATAATCGTCGTCCTCCGCATTGGGCGATCGGTGAGGCGTCACGCGCTAGTCTCCCGCGGTCTGCGAACGGTCACACCTGGGCGATGGTCAAGATTCCCAGGCACATCTCGTCTGCCGTTCCGTCCCCCCACACGACGTGGCGGGGCGGCAGATCAGCCAATTCAGGCAGGCTGCGCCTCAGGCTTGCATCGTGCGTGCAACTGATGCGCAGCACATCTCCCTGAGCAACTTCGACGGGGCTATCCAGCCACACTCGTGCCTGGTTGTCGAAGTCCCAGTTCGTGATGTCCAGGATCCGATCGTCACCGGCCTCGGAGACATGATCGATGGTCAAGGATCGGCCCAGAAGGTGCATGTGGCCTGCTGCTGCATAGACCCGGATGTCACTGCGGGCGGTGTGCTCGCAGGTTTGGGTCGCCCCTGCCTTCGGGTTCACCAGGTCACCATCGCAGATGAATTGCAAACCCCAGATCGTGCGAAGGGACTCGCCTCCGAATCTTGTGATGACGTCGGTAACGGCCGCTTCCCGGTCGCACAGCGGGCCGGATTCATCCGGCAGGCAGGGGATCTCCACCGGGGCGGGCAGCAGATAGGTGTCCAACGGGATCAGATCGGCCGTTCCCGGCTCGGTTCGCAGGTGCACCTGGGTCTCATCCGGGCCCTGCCCACCCCGCATGTTGTAGTGGACCTGCAAAACTGCCGCGGAACCAGCTGACACGGGCACTCCAGTGCCCTCCGGGGTGCGCGATTCTCGACCCCCGGGCGCCCACGCTGCCAGCCATGCATTGCCCTGCACGGCGGTAACGGCGTCCTCGACCGAACTCGGCGGCAATCCCGGCCCACCGAAGCACGACCATCCCTGCTCGATGTCCTCGGCGTCCTTCGCCCGTGCATCGTCGACCTGATCGGGCTCGACGCGATAGACGATCGCGTGGTGAACGACCGCGGGATTGCCCGGAGCGAAGCGCACCCCCGTGATGAATTGATCGGTATCGAAGTCCAGGTCGATCAGAAAGCAGCGATAGTCATCGGTGTTCGAACCCTCCGCGGAAGGCACATACGGCTCGGCGATCCCGATCGTCGTGATGGAACGATCGCCGTCATCACGGGAGGCGACTGCCCCGCTGGGGTTCGCATCCGACTTCGCTCCATTGCCGGAATCCACCGGGTCTTCGGTAGTGTCCACAACCGTCGAATCAGGCGAATCGACGGCTCCGGTCGTCGCGCACGCCGAGATCCCCAGGGCCACAGCAGTCAGGCTGGCCGCAGCGATGAGCGACGTTCGCGTGGATCGTGCCGCAGGGCGCATATCTGCAAGGGTAGCCCGAGCGGGACTCTCATGCCGTCAGGTCAGGTATCGCAACCCCTTGAGCGGGCTCGCGCTGAGCGCAGCGCATGGCCGACCACCGCCACGCTCGCTGCGATATTGAGCGAGTCGATCCCCGCTCCCATGGGGATTCGGGCGCACGTGCCGATGACGTCCCGGGTCCGTTCGCGCAGCCCCTCCCCCTCGGTGCCGAAAACCGCAGCGACCGGGTGCACGGCTGAGTTCAGGACCTTGTCGATATCAGGGCACTGCGGGTCGGGGCTGAGCGCTATCGGCGTCATTCCCGCCTCCTTCACCAGCTGCAGCGACCCGGGCCAAGCGCCATCTCGGGCCCACGGCAGGTCGATCACCGCACCCATGGACGTACGAACCGAACGCCGGTACAGCGGATCTGCGCAGTCGCCCGACACGATGGCACCGGCGAATCCCATCGCGGCCGCGGATCGGAAAGCGAGTCCGACGTTCGTGGAATCCACGAGTCCCTCCAAGATCAGCAGGGGGCCTCCGCCATCGATGACCTCGCCGATCGTGGGCGCAAGGGGTCGCTGAACCGAAGCCAGCACCCCGCGGTGAACCCGGAAGCCAGTGATCTGCTCCAACGTCTGAGCCGACGCCACGGCCACGTCCGGGCGGACATCAGCCCGAATCGTGGAGATCAGCTCCTCGATTCGGGCAAGGCGTTTGTGATCGGTCAGGATCACCCGAATAGTCAGGCCTGCCGCGATCACCCGCTCGAGCACCAAGAAACCCTCCGCGATGAAAAGCCCAGCGGGTTCTTCGGTCCGGCGCCGAAGTTCCATGTCGGTCAATGACACGAAGTCACGAATCCGGGAATCGGAACTGCTCTGGACTGAGAAAACCGAGTTCGTCACCTGTTCACCATCTCAACCATACGAAGGCCGTCGCTACGAGACCGACGAGCACCACGGCGAACCGCAGCGCCCCGGGACGCAGGGTGCGCGCCGCTCGAGCGCCCACTGTTCCGCCCACGAGTGCCGAGAGGGCAAGCACAAGTGCGGCCCACCACCACACCCGACCCGATACGGCGAAGACAGCCGCGGCGGTGATGTTGGCCGTCGCCGCGAAGAGGTTCTTCGCGGCATTGGAGTGCTGTGGGGATGTGTCGTACAGCCATCCCAGGATGGCCATCAACACCACGCCTTGACCGGCACCGAAGTATCCGCCGTAGACGCCCGAGGCACCGATCGCCACGGCGAGCCCGCTGCGATGCCGCGCCTGCGCACTGTCACGGGCGCGCACCCGCCGCGCGACGATCGGCTGAATCGCAACCAGCGCGGTCGCCGTCAGAATCAACCAGGGCACTGCTGCCTCGAAGACTGTGTCAGGGAGTACGACAACGAACATCGCGCCGACGAACGCGCCAACAGCAGAGCCGATGAGCGCCGGACGAATCACCCAGGATCGTCCGGTCAATTCGTGGCGATAGGCGAAGGCCGAAGACCACGCACCAACGCTGAGCCCCAGAGTGTTGGTGCCATTCGCCACCACTGGGGGCGCGCCTGCTGCCAGTAGTGCCGGAAACGTAATGAGCGTCCCCGCACCGACGACACCGTTGATGGCCGCGCCGAAGAATCCGGCTGCGACCAGCCATCCGATCGACGCGAGGTCCATCCGGGCATCCTCCCGCATTGCTCGGAGGCCACTTTCACAGCATGCGCACCTGTTACGGCGGCGTGCTCCCGCGTTCAGACACCTGGAGCACCACCTGCTCGATGTCGCCCAGCCTGTCCAGGTTTCGCAGGGGCTGCGCGACGCGATGATTCCCGTTTAGTCGATCACGATTGTCGTGGAGGAAAGCCCAGTATCCGCTCGTGAAGGGACACGCGTCGGCACCGACGCGCTGGGTGGGCCGGTAGTCGCATTCCGAGCAGTAGTTCGTCATGCGCTTGATGTACGCACCGCCGGCGGCATAGGGCTTCGTCGCCATCACGCCTCCGTCTGCATACAGCGCCATACCGATGACGTTGGCGGCCATGACCCACGGGTAGGCATCAACGAACATTCGGGTGAACCACTCTGTGGTCTCCTGCGGATCGAAACCCTGCTGAAGTGCCCAATTCCCCAGGATCATCAGCCGCGGAATGTGATGCACCCATCCCCTGTCGTTGATGTCATCCATCGTGTGTGACAGACATGCCGCTGTCACCTGACCGGAGTCAAGGTGCTGCCACCAGTCCGGCAACGGAGTATGCGCCTGCAATGCGTTGGACTGGGACACATAGTCCGGACCCAGATGCCAGTAGAGATGCCAGACGTAGTCGCGCCATCCCAGGACCTGACGGATGAAACCCTCTGCGCTCGAGAGGGGAACCTGATCGGTCAGGTAAGCCTGTTCCACACGGCTGATCACAGCACGGGGATCGAGAAGTCCGAGATTAAGTGGCGCCGACAGCAACGAGTGCGCCATGACCCAATCAGAGGCCATGACCGCATCCTCATATGGTCCGAACTGGCCCAATCTGTGTGTCACAAAATCCTCGACAGCGTTTGCCGCCTCGCTTCGCGTCGCGGCGAAACGCCGTGGACCATCTGCGCCGATCGTGGTCACGGACCCATCGGCCTCCCATGAATCCAGATCACGACGCACCTGCTCGTCGATATCGTCCTCGACCGGCCACCACGGCTCGGGTAGGCCGAGGGATGGAGCACGTCGCGGCGGGGGCTGACGATTGTCGGCATCGAGATTCCATCGACCGCCTACGGGATCCTCTCCATCCATCAGAACACCGGTCTTCCGTCGCATCAGCCGATAGAAATCCTCCATCACCAGCCGCTTGCGCCCCGAGGCCCACGACGAGAACTCCTCCTCTGTCGCTACGAAGCCCCGAGCCGCAGTCATCTGGACACCCAGTTCGGTGACCAGGCGACGAGCACCGTAGGACGTCGGTGCCCGAACCGTCACGTCCTGCGGTTTCGCACCGAGTTGAGCCAGCGCTTCGTTGAAACCTGCTCGATAGGTGTCCGACTCCACGAAGACGGCTCGATCACCGAGCTCGCGGACCCGATGTCGCAGGGCCGACAGCACGAGGTGGGCCTTCGCCCGGTGGTAGGTCCGCCGCTGCAGGGCTGAGCGCGATTCGATCACGATGACCGGCCCGTCAGATGGCCCATCCACGAAGTGGTCACCGAGTTGATCGGCGAAGATCCAGGTCGCCGTGGCGGACACCGGGTCGGTCACCGGGCTATGCGGGATTCGCTGGAGGGCTGGGTCGCAACGCCCCGGCGAGATGTTCCAGGGGACCACTCAGCTCACTGGGCAGCATCCAGATCTTGTTCGATTCTCCGGCAGCGATCTGCGGTAGAGCCTGCAAGTACTGGTAGGCAAGAACGCGTGAATCCGGATCGGCCGAACGGATGGCCGCCACGACCTTCTCGATCGCTTCGGACTCACCCTCGGCGGTCAGCACCGCTGCCTGCGCTTCACCTTCGGCCCGCAGGATGGCCGCGGTCTTCTCGCCCTCGGCGGTGAGGATGGCCGACTGCTTCTCACCCTCGGCAGTCAGGATCGCAGCCCGCTTGTCACGCTCGGCGCGCATCTGCTTTTCCATCGACTGCTGGACGCTCGCCGGAGGGTCGATGGCTTTCAACTCGACTCGATTGACCCTGATCCCCCACCGGCCCGTGGCTTCGTCGAGGACTCCACGCAAAGCCGCATTGATGCTGTCACGCGAGGTGAGCGTCTTCTCGAGGTCCATCGAACCGATCACGTTTCGTAACGTGGTGACGGTCAGTTGCTCGATTCCGAGAAGGTAATTGGCGATCTCATAGGACGCCGATTTCGGATCCGTGACCTGGAAGTAGATCACCGAATCGATACCGACGACGAGATTGTCCTCGGTGATAACCGGCTGCGGAGGGAACGAGATGACCTGCTCTCGCAGATCGATTCGCTGCTTCAGCCTGTCCACGAAGGGAATGATGATCGCTATCCCCGCATTGAGGGTGCGCTGATAGCGGCCGAAACGCTCGACGTTGCTGGCGTGGGCCTGGGGAACGATCTTGACCGACGAAGCCACGATGACTACCGCGACCAGGCCAAGCGCGATCATAACGATGAGCAGTTCCATTCGAGCCCTCCTTCTGCTTACGACTCTTCGTACCTACGCGGGTACACATGCATGCGCCCGTGGTGATCTCGGCTACTCGCTGACCAGGGCGGTCGCTCCGTCGATCTCGAGTACCCACACGGTCGATCCCGGCTCGATGCGAGCATCCTCGTCGAATGAGCGGGCCGACCAGATCTCGCCAGCCAATTTGATGCGACCGTCACGTCCGTCGACAGGCTCGATGACCACAGCCGATGTCCCCACGAGAGCGGCAACCCCAGATCGAACCTGTCGTGGGGAGCGCAGATGTCGACGTGCGATCGGACGGATACCCACGAGGCCCAGCAATGAGCCACCGGCGAACGCAGCAATGCTGATCGCCACCGATCCGGTCGCCGCCGATGCTGCTGCGGCGAACACGGTGCCCAAAGCGAGCATGGCGAAGATCAGGGCCCCACCGGTCACGATCTCGGCCACGACGAGCCCCGCTGCTGCAATTGCCCACCACAGCCACGGATCCACCCCTCCAGGCTAACCCGAACGGGATCATCCTGCCGATCGCGCTGACCACCGACCGTCGTGGAATTCAACCCGGACTGGCAGGTGATACGTCTGCGAGAGGATGTCGCCGGTCAAGGTGGCCTCAACCGGTCCTGCGGCCGTGATGCGGCCCCCACGGATCAAAAGGGCGTGGGTGGTCCCCCGAGGAATCTCCTCGACGTGGTGGGTCACCATCACGGTGGTGGGCGCTGTCGGATCCTCGGCCATCCGCGCCAGTCGGCCGAGCACATCCTCGCGTCCACCGAGATCCAGGCCAGCCGTGGGCTCATCGAGAAGCAGCAGTTCCGGATCGGACATCAGGGCACGTGCGATCTGGGTGCGTTTGCGCTCGCCTTCTGACAGGGTGCCGAACGTCCGGTCCGCAAGTTCGGACATACCCCACTGGTCGAGCAGGAGATCGGCTCGGTCCCAATCGGGCGAATCGTATTCCTCGCGCCACCGGCCAGTGACGCCCCACGATGCCGTGATCACCGCGTCTCGAACCGGCTCCCGAGCGGGGATCGCAGCCGCCAAGCCAGCACCCACGAGACCTATCCGAGGGCGCAGGTCGAAAACGTCGGTGAGACCGAGGAACTCGTCCAGGATGGTGACGACCCCGCGGGTGGGATGCAGATGCGTCGACGCCACCTGGATGAGAGTCGACTTACCCGCTCCGTTAGGACCCAGAACAACCCACCGCTCGTTCTCGTGAACGATCCAATCGACCTCGTCGATCAAGAGTGTCTTGCCACGGCGCACTGTCACACCGGACATGTGAATGACCTCGGTCACACTCATTCCTTCGTCGTCGACCCGCCTCTACCTCGACGCCATCACCGCGAGGTCGTGAACCGTCAACGGGCCTATCCAGTGGACCGTGACCGTCCCGTGGAGCAGGGCCCAGGTTACGGTCACACCGTGGTGTCATCCGATGGGGGTTGGTCCGCCGCCGATCTTCGCGCGCGATGGTCCCGCCAAACCAACGCCCTTCGCTTGGGTATCTGGTTGGGCGCACGAGCCGCGGGAAACATCTCCGCCGGTAGCCTCACCACCGCCTTCCCGTCTGCATTCAACCCGTCGGTTCTGCGCACGTCCGACCCCATGTCGCCCCCTCAGCGGATTGCAACCGAGCATGCCGTCGACATCTTGGACTCCACTGGGCTCGTCCCCATCACCACCGACAACGATGTTTGGGCGGGAGCCATCACCACGGCGGGTAGTGCCGAGGTCGCCTCGGTGTCGGTCGTGTTCCCTCGACCGGGAGATCCACGTGGTCTGCACGATCCAGGTCTGATCGAACGGGTCGGACAAGCCGGCGCCGGTGTTCGCATCGGCCGCAATCCACCGACTCCCGCCAATCCCCTCAATCCCCTCAATCCCCCCAATCCCCCCAATCCCCCCAGCGTCGAGGTTTGGACCCCGATCGCCACTCACGAGTTGCTCATCAGGTGGGCGCTCGCTTGCGATACCCGCATCGATATCGATAACGATCGCGCCCCCTCGGTCGCCGAGGCCGACCGCCTCTTACGCCGATCGATCCTCGAGGCGGAGGCTGCCATCGATGAGCTGGGGCTGCGCGCGGGCCGATCACTTGCCCGAGACCTCCTCGATCAAGCCAGCGCCGAACTCGCCGAAGCAGCCATGCCGCGCAGTTTCGCCTCTGACCACCGCTCGCTCCTTCTCAGGGCAGCCCCGATTGCGTGGATGTGCGAGCTGGCGCTTGCCGACGACTCCGTCATCGTCACCCGCACCGACTACCAGGTGAGGTACGCGATCTTGACCGACCTTGATCGTGCCGCCCGCGATGCCCTGGAAGCAGCGACCTCCTGGTCGCGATCGACCTGAACGCTCGTGCTGAGCAACGCAACCCCGAGCGTCACGTCTTCGCCACGGAATTGACTAAGGTGAGCGATCGTGAGCCGAGCGGGCACCGTGTTGATCATCCTTTCCGGGCGAGATCGCCCCGGGGTCACCGCTGAACTGTTCTCTGCACTCGACCACCACCCCGTCACCGTCGTCGACATGGAGCAGATCATTGTTCGGGGTCGACTGGTTCTGGCCGTGCTCATCGGACTCGATGCGCAGAGCGTTCCTCAGGTCAGCGAGACCGTCGCATCAGTGGCGAGCTCCCTGGACATGGAGGTCGACATCGTTCCGGGGGCCAGCGAGGAGCCCCTCGATAGTTCCCCGCGCATCCACGTCACCGTCTTGGGTGCACCCCTTCGTCCGAACCACGTCGCACGCCTGGCCGAGACGATCTCGGTCCATGGCGGGAATATCGATCGGATTCGTCGCATCGCCGACTATCCCGTGACAGCTGTGGTGTTCGAAGGTTCCGGCGTCGACGTCGAGCACCTGCGCCACACCCTGGGCCCGCTAGCGGCGGAACTCGGCGTCGACATCGCTGTCCAGACCGCGGGCCTCACCCGGCGGGGCCAACGTCTGATCGTGATGGATGTCGATTCGACGCTCATCCAAGACGAGGTCATCGACCTCCTCGCGCGCAAGGCCGGACGTGGCGATGAAGTCGCGTTCATCACCGAACGCGCCATGCGCGGTGACATCGACTTCGCAGAGTCACTCCGCCAGCGCGTGGCAGCGTTGGCTGGCTTGCCCGAGACCGTCATCGGCGAAGTACAGGCCGCGATTCGACTCACCCCCGGTGCCCGAACCCTGATCCGCACCTTGAAGTCCCTCGGTTTCCACGTCTGCTTGGTCTCCGGCGGATTCCTCCAGGTCATCGAACCTCTGGCAGCCGAACTCGCAGTCGACCGTGTCCGAGCCAACGTCTTGGAGATCGAAGGCGGCACATTGACCGGACGCGTCATGGGCGACGTGATCGATCGCGTGGGTAAGCGGCGCGCTCTCGAGGATTTCGCCAACGAATTCGCCGTGCCGCTCTCCCAGGCGATCGCTGTCGGAGACGGTGCCAACGACCTCGACATGCTCGCAGCAGCAGGACTGGGCGTCGCCTTCAATGCCAAGCCCGCGGTACGTGCCGCAGCACATACCTCTCTGTCGAGGCCCTACCTCGATTCGATTCTGTTCCTGCTCGGCGTGACCAGGGCCGAGGTCGAGGCAGCCGACCGTGAGCAAGGCTTAGACATCCGCCGACCTGAAATCGACTTCACGGCCGGGACCGAAGATTGACCGGCAGTCAACCCCGAGGGATGACGATCTGCCGCAGGCGCGAAGAGCGTGGCTCGACCCATGAGCCCGTCACCTCGACAACCGCGATAGCACTCGTGGGGAATTTCTGGTCCAACACTTCCCGTGCGTCGTCGGCCACCGATTGGGGCCAGTGGGCTGCCAGTTCCTCTAGTCCCGGGTTGTGACCGATAACCACGACAGTCATTGCATCATTGGGTAATCCGCTGATCACGGCCGCCAGGGCAGTCCAGTGAGCCTCATAGATTCTGTCGTCATAGGTGACAGCGGGACCTCTGCCGAACATCGTGATCGCGAGGTCCGCGGTCTGGCGAGTTCGCACCGCTGGTGATACGACCATGAGGTCTGGCTGACCGATGGCACTGGCGATCCAGCGCCCGGCTTCGGGTGCGTCGCGTCGCCCGCGTTGATTCAACGGCCGCAGAACATCGGCTACCCCGACGGGCCACGCCGACTTGGCATGGCGCATGAGGAGCAGCGTGCGAGACGTCATGTCGTCCTGCCCTGATGTCACCGCGGGCGCTCACACTCCCTGCGAGTGATAGCCGCCATCGACATGCACGATCTCGCCCGTCGTCGCTGGGAACCACTCAGACAGCAGTGCGACGCACGCGCGAGCCGCGGGCTCGGGGTCTTCCACATCCCACCCCAGCGGAGCACGATCAGTCCACACGGATTCGAATTCCTCGAAACCCGGGATGCTCTTGGCTGCCATGGTCCGAATGGGGCCGGCGGCGACGAGGTTGACCCGAATCCCGGTAGGCCCCAGATCTCGAGCGAGGTATCGAGAGGTGGATTCCAGCGCAGCTTTCGCCACTCCCATCCAGTCATAGGTCGGCCATGCGACGGTAGCGTCGAAGTCCAAGCCGACGACAGCAGAACCAGGGCGAAGCAGATCGCGGCACGCGACCGTGAGCGATTTCATCGAGAATGCCGACACTTCGACGGCTGTTGCCACATCAGCCCACTCGGTGTTCAAGAAGTTGCCACCCAGCGCAGCCTCGGGGGCGAATCCGATCGAGTGAACCACGCCGTCCAGTGAACCTGTCAGGGCTCGGAGCCGATCGTTGAGCGAGTCGAGGTCCTCTTGGCTCGTCACGTCGAGTTCGATGACCTCAACCGGCTGCGGCAGACGACTGACAGCGCGCTTCGTCAATGACAGTGCTCGGCCGAAGGAGCTTGCAATCACAGTCGCGCCCTGCTCTTGGGCGAGCCGGGCGACGTGGAAGGCGATGGATTGATCAGTCAGAACCCCGGTGACCAGGATGGTTCGGCCCTCGAGCATTCCCGTCGTGGTGTCGGTCACCTTCGCTCCTCCGCGTGTGTTGTCGCACTTCCTGTGTCGGTCATCTCGCATCGCGTGCGTGTGTCACATTGACTCAGTGTCCCATTCCTAATCCACCATCCACGGGTATGACAGCGCCATTGATGTATGCGGCGGCATCGCTGGCGAGGAAGGCGATGACTGCCGCAACCTCCTCTGGAGTCGCATACCGACCTGCTGGAATGCTCGACAGGATGGTCTCCCGTTGCTTCTCATCCAATTCCGCGGTCATATCCGTGTCCACGAATCCCGGTGCGACGATGTTCACGGTGATCCCTCGCGAACCGAGTTCCCGTGCCATGGAGCGCCCTGCACCGACAAGGCCGGCTTTAGCGGCTGCATAGTTCACCTGGCCAGCGGAACCGACGGCCCACACGACGCTCGAAACCAAGATGATGCGACCGTGGCGTGCTTTGAGCATCCCCCGAGCAGCTCGCCGTGCGCACCGCAAAGCGCCGAAGAGATTCGTTTGCAGCACCTCGTCTACATCGTCGTCCGTCATACGCATCAGCAGGGTGTCCCTGGTGATCCCCGCATTGGCCACCAGAACGTCGACGGGGCCGTATTCCTGTTCCACGTCAGCGAAGGCCGAGTCCACGCTCTGGGTCGAAGACACATCCATGGGCACGCACGCGATGCCGTCAGGTGCGGCGCCGGAACGGCTCCCTGCGACCGAAGTGAAGCCTGCCGTCGACATCGCCCGGACGGTGGCCAAACCGATCCCCCGGTTGCCACCGGTCACAAGCGCAACGGACGAAACCATCTCACCAGCTCCCTCGAAGACCTAGGCAATAGAGAGCAACACCGTATCGAGTCCCACCATCTGGACTAGCATCGCCAGTCGGCGAATCGGCCTGCTCAAGGCCGGCACCATCACCTGAATCCGAAGGGACTGAGCATGAGTAGGGGTGACATCCGAGAAGGACGAGCCTTCGAGCGATTCATCAACTTCACCGATGCCGTGGTCGCGATCGCCATCACATTGATGGCATTGCCACTCATCGACATCGAGGGGCCCGGTCCCGACGAGACCATCTGGCAGGTGATCGGGGCTAATTCCGGGACCCTCCTGGTTTTCCTGTTCGCTTTTGCCATCGTGGCCAACAGCTGGTACCAGCACAACAGGATCGTCAATGACATGCGCGGATACAACGCCGCCGTTTTTTGGCTCAACATCGCCTGGATCGCGGTCATCGCGGTCATTCCCTGGGCCGCGAACCTCTACGGCAGTGCAGCCGATCGATTCGAGGGTGGCGAAGGCCTCGGCGGCACGGGTTTGTTCTTCTATCTCCTGCTGGCCACCATCACCTTCATCGGATTCCTGATCTCCCGATACGTCAATCGCCACCCCGAACTCCTCGAACCCGACCGCGCCGATCGGTGGCGCGCGGACCGGTCGGTCTCCGATGCGATTGCCCTCACACTGATCATCACCTTCGTAGCCATCGGAGTGGCCAGCCTGTTCTTCCCCACGATCTCTTCTTACCTCCCCCTTCTGCTCATTCCTCTCGTCCGATTCATGTCGGTGCGTCGGTTTCGATCCGCTGCCGACGGCGCCTAGGCCCCGACCGTCCTCGCGCGGATTCACCGGCTTGGTCGTACCGTAGGAGGGACCAAACACATCAGGGAGGGTGACAAGCGGCATGACCGAGCAGGTGCACAGCATCACCGGGGCTGCCCAGGGGATCACCGACGATCAGGCTCCCCGCACTCGTCGCTATCTGATTTCGATGGGCATCCGCACCGCGTGCGTCATTGCCGCAATCATCGTCCCTGGCTGGCCAAGGTGGGTGCTCATCGCCGGCGCCGTGATCTTGCCGTACGTAGCGGTCGTGGCGGCTAATGCTGGCCGCTCCCGTTCATCCCAGCCCGGCCCGACAGTGTCCCCGCCGCAACGCCTGCAACTCCCCGCAGCACGCGTCACTCCCCCGCAGTAACCCCGGGGGGGCGTCGCGCCACCGAGTCATCGACGTGACCCGTGTCATATTTCCTGTCAGGAGCCTCCCCTGTCTGGGCCTCCCCTGTCTGGGACTCCCCTGGCTGGAGCCGATCCTCCGCCTGGCCGTCCTGCGCGATGAGCGGCTACCGTGGGAATCATGTGGTCCCTGCTACGAACAACGCGCTGGCAGGGTTTCACGGTGCTCGTGTTGGTGGCCATCGTCGGTTTCGGGTTACTCAGTTCCTGGCAGTGGAGCCGAGCCGAGGAGGAACGCCAGGCCCGCAATGCCCAGATCGCCCAGATCGAAACCACCCGCCTCGGCCTCGTCGAGGCTCTCGCCACGCTGGGCGACGATGTCACCGATGAGACCCGTCGCCCGATCGAGGTTTTCGGGGTCTATGAACCCGAAGCGACCGTCCTCGTCCGACAGCGTCCCCTCGATGGCCGCAACGGCTTCTGGGTCGCGACTCCCCTGCGCGTGTCCGACGGTCCCGATATCTGGGTGAACCGGGGCTGGATTCCGGCGACGGGTGCCGCCACGGCGACCGTGGTGCCGCCCCCGCCTCCTCGTGGGCAGGTGCGAATCTTCGGTTGGCTTGTGCCCTCCGAGGTCACCAGGGAGGTCATCACCGATCTGCCCGCCGGCCAGGTGCGCTGGCTGGACACCCGAGAACTCGATTCCTTCGGCTCCCAACCCCTGCCCGTGTATGTCGAGCGGGTGGCCAGCGATCCGGCCGAACCCGACCTCCTTGCCCTTCCCCTTCCCGAGATCGATGAAACCCAGAACATCTCCTACGCGGTGCAGTGGTTGATCTTCGCTGCGATCGCGCTCTCGGGCTGGTTCTTCTTCCTTCGCCGAGAGGCTCGCGAAGATGCCGAGAGGACAGCATCACCGGCCTAGGCGAACTGGGTTTCGTAAAGGTGTGCGTATGCACCAGCCTTACTGAGCAGTTCCTCGTGCGTCCCTGTTTCCACGATCCGACCCGACTCCACGACAGCAATCAGATCTGCCCGCCGAATGGTCGACAGTCGATGTGCGATCACCAAAGCCGTCCGCCCCGACAGCGCGTTGTCCAATGCCGCCTGCACCGCCGCCTCACTCTGGGAATCCAGGTGCGCCGTCGCTTCATCGAGCAGGACCACGCGGGGGGATCGCAGCAGCATTCGGGCAAGGGCGATGCGCTGTTTCTCTCCGCCGCTGAGCCGATGCCCGCGGTCTCCGACGACGGTGTCGAGCCCCTCCGGCAGGCGATCGACGAGCTCGATGATGTGCGCCTGCTCGAGAGCAGCACGCATCTGCTCGGGTGTGGCCTCGGGGTTCGCGTATCGAAGATTCGCCTCGATCGTGTCGTGGAACATGTGCGACTCCTGAGTCACGACCCCTAGGGACTTATGCAAAGACGCGAGGCTGGTGTCGCGGACGTCGACCCCACCGATCCGCACCGATCCGCGCGTGGCGTCGTAAAGCCGTGCCACAAGTCCGACCATCGTGGATTTACCCGCACCTGACGGGCCCACCAGGGCGACCAGTTGCCCGGGTTCGATGCTCAGCGAAATATCCCGAAGGACCTCGGTCGGCTCGGCTTCCTCCACGTCGCGAGCCACGGACTCCAAAGAGGCCAACGACACTTCCTCCTTGGTCGGATAGCGGAAGCTCACGCCATCAAATTCCACGGAAAGCGGACCATCCGGCACCGCAACCGGTGGAGGATTCTTGCGATCGGACACCAGCGGCGGCAGATCCAAGATCTCAAAAACCCGCTCGAAACTGACCAGCGCCGTCATCACGTCGACGCGCACATTGCTCAGAGCAGTCAAGGGTCCGTACAGCTGGGCGAGGAGGGCGATGATCGCAAGGAGCGTGCCCAGCGAAATGCCCCCGGAGATCACCAGATTGCCGCCAACCCCGTAGGCGATCGCCGTGGCCAACGCCGCCACAAGTGCGAGTGCGGTGAAGAACCATCGGTTCGCCATGGCGATGGAGACTCCGGCATCACGCACGCGCGCCGCTCTCTCACTGAACTGCTGATCCTCATCGGTGGGTCGCCCGTACAAGGTGACCAGAAGTGCCCCGGCGACGTTGAAGCGCTCAGTCATCTGCGCGTTCATCTGGGCGTTGTCCTGCATCTGTTGGCGGGTGAGCAGCTGCAGCCGTCGCCCCATCCAGCGTGCGGGCAGCAAGAACAGCGGGACGAGCAGAAGAGCAAGAACCGTCACCTGCCAGGACAGCAGCAGCATGGTGATCAACACGATGATCGTGGTGATCAGGTTGCCCACGACTCCACCGAGGGTCGAGGTGAACGCCTGCTGGGCGCCCATAACGTCACTATTGAGTCGGGACACCAGCGCCCCGGTCTGCGCCCGGGTGAAGAACGCGATGGATTGCCGCTGAACATGCGCGTAAACCTGGGTCCGCAAATCGAAGATCAATCCCTCGCCGATGCGTGCAGAGAACCATCGACTGACGATCCCAACACCGGCATCCACGACCGCCAGCACCGCGATGACGATGGCCAGCCAGGTGACAAGGCCGGCATCGCCGACAGTGATTCCATCGTCGACGATGACGCGGAATACCAGGGGTTGGGCGACGGTGAGAATCGACGTCGCGATCAAAGTGATCAGAAACGCTATGACCAAACCCTTGTACGGTCTCGCGTATCCGAGGACTCGGCGAACCACGCCTCGGGATACGGGTTTGAGTTGACTGCGATCCTGGGTAACCGCCCGATAGGCCGCCCAGGGCCCGGGCATCGTCATGCCATGAGACGGGCCATCGCCCGCAGCCGCTCGCGCTGCGCCTCACGCTCCCGGCGATATTGGCCGGGGTGATCATCGATTCGGCCAAGCAGATGCTTCAGCGCTGGTACCGCACCCGGCGGTGTCGCAGCGAGCTTGCCGACCAGATCATCCGCTGCCGCCTGAGGGTCCTCCTGGGGCTGTAGCGCCAAGCCCCAGGAATGTAGTTCGCTGGCGCTGATGTCCCGTCCCGTGGCACAGGCCTCCAACGCTGGCCCGTAGCCGGCGCCGCGGACCATCGGCATCGTTCCACCGAGGTCGGGCACCAACCCCCAACTCGTCTCGCGCATCGAGAAGACCGAATCCGGATGGGCGATGATCACGTCGCAGGCGAGGGCCAATTGGAACCCAGCCCCCACAGCATGCCCGTGCACCACCGCGATCGAGACGGGATCTACGACACGCAGCCATGAGAATCCGGCCTGCGCCGATTCGATGAACTCATCCAGGGCTTCATCTCCGTGGGCGGCTAGTTCGACGAACGTCGGCTCTCCGGGAACTCCCTCGGGGGTGAACATCCTGCGATCGAGGCCGGCCGAGAAACTCAAGCCCTCGGCGCTGATCACGATCGCCGAGGGCCCCGGATCGGCGTTCTTGACACGTCGCCCG
Organism: Candidatus Nanopelagicales bacterium; assembly: GCA_018399515.1. GTDB lineage: Bacteria > Actinomycetota > Actinomycetes > S36-B12 > S36-B12 > M55B157. The sequence goes on along the minus strand of JAGYOB010000311.1, from coordinate 9,777 downwards.
ATTTCGGCCAAGGAACGCCACAGCGCGGGAGTCTGAGCATTGCGGACATCAGGCCGATTCAAGCGAATGTCAACGCGGTGATCATCAGCACGGACCAACAGGCCCACACTCTCAGCGTCGATACCATCCAAGGCCAACGGCACGTCCATCGATTCGCTCCTCAGCATCGTGGTTATGCACCCAGTGTGGACCCGATCCCTGCGGGGCGGCGATGGCGGGTCAGGCCAGGGCGATGAGCTCTGCGTAGTCATCGTTCCAGAGGTCCTCATCCCCCTCGGGCAGGATGACGACTCGCTCTGGGTCCAGTGCCCGCACCGCTCCCTCATCATGGGTCACCAAGACGACAGCGCCCCGATAGGAACCCAAAGCGGCGAGGATCTCCTCGCGACTGGCCGGGTCCAGGTTGTTCGTCGGTTCATCCAGCAGCAGCACATTGGCACCCGAGACGACGAGCATCGCCAGCGCCAACCTGGTCTTCTCACCACCAGACAGGACTCCCGCCGGTTTCGCGACATCGTCGCCACTGAACAGAAACGACCCGAGCACCGATCGGGCCTGCGTGTCGCTGAGGTGGTCGGCTCCGCTCATCATGTTGGCCAGCACACTCCGGTCGGCGTCCAAAGTCTCGTGTTCCTGGGCGTAGTACCCGATTCGAGCACCGTGTCCCAGGGTGACCGTTCCCGTGTCGGATTCGTCCACCCCGGCCAGGATCCGCAGCAGGGTCGTCTTGCCCGCCCCGTTGAGGCCCAAGATCACGACCCGCGAGCCTCGATCGATGGCGAGGTCCACATCGGTGAATACCTCCAAGGATCCATACGACCTCGACAGACCGCGTCCGTGAATCGGCGTCTTACCGCACGGTGCAGGTTCGGGGAATCTCAGCCTGGCCACCCGATCCGCCTGTCGCTGGTCCTCCAGCCCCGTCTCCAGTCGATCAGCACGTTTGAGCATCGACTGTGCCGCTCGGGCCTTGGTGGCCTTGGCTCTCATGCGTTCGGCCTGATCACGCAGGGTCGATGCCTGACGCTGAGCATTGTCACGTTCTCGCTTGCGTCGACGCTCGTCGGTTTCACGCTGCTGCAAATAGGCATGCCAACCGAGGGAGTAGTTGTCCAGACATGCTCGCGTGGCATCGAGGTGCATGACCGACGTGATCGTCGATTCCAACAACTGGGTGTCATGACTGATAACCACGAAGCCCCCCGGATACGAGGCGAGAAACTTGCGCAACCAGGCTATCGAGTCGGCATCGAGGTGGTTGGTCGGTTCGTCGAGAAGCAGGATGTCGTGATTGCCGAACAGGATGCGCGCGAGTTCGATGCGACGACGTTGGCCTCCCGACAGGGTTCCCAATGGCTGGTCGAGAACTCGTGTCGGTAGGCCCAGGCTCGACGCTATGACAGCCGCCTCGGATTCGGCAGCGTAACCTCCGCGAGATTCGAATTCCGCAAGCGCTCGGTCATAGCCCCTCATCGCCCGGGCTTGACGGTCGGCATCCTCCTCGCTCATCTCGTGGCTCGTGCGCTCCATTCGTCGAAGCGATGTCGCCAGATCGCGGGCGTCGAGGATGTGGTCCTTCGCGATGACTTCCGGATCAGCCGCCCGTGGATCCTGGGGAAGATAACCGACACTTCCCGACCGCGTGATGGTGCCCGCCGCCGGCAATCCTTCGCCAGCGAGAACCCGGGTCAGGGTCGTCTTCCCCGCTCCGTTCCGTCCGACAAGCCCCACCCGGTCCCCCGGGCCGATACGCAACGCCGCATCTTCAAGGAGTAACCGAGACCCCGCGCGGAGTTCCAAGCCGGTCGCAGAGATCACAAGGACCTAATATGCACCACTCACCCGCTCGACCCCAAAATCCGCATCGCCCTCGCGTGCGCAAGACAGAATCGCGGCGAATACCGATCAGACGTTGAAGCCGAGGGCGCGCAACATCTCGCGACCCTCGTCGGTGATCTTGTCCGGTCCCCACGGCGGCATCCACACCCAGTTGATCGCGAAGTCGGTGACCAGGCCCTCGAGGGCAGCGCGCATTTGATCCTCGATGACATCGGTGAGCGGGCACGCCGCCGATGTCAATGTCATATCGATGGTTGCAGTATTGGAATCGTCGACATGGATGCCGTACACCAATCCCAGATCGACGACATTGATGCCCAGTTCGGGATCGACGACATCCTTCATCGCCTCGAACAGGTCATCCTCAGTCTGTATGCCGGCTTCGCTCACTGTGGGTTCCTTCCGTTGTCGGGCTCGGCATCGAAGGCCGTCAGCGCTGTTCCTTCGCTGGCATGTGCTTGAAGGAGAGCGTCTTTGAACGCCATCCACGACAGCAATGCGCACTTGACGCGGGCTGGGTATTTGGCCACTCCGGCGAACGCGGCGCCGTCTCCCAGCACGTCCTCATCGGGTTCGGTCCGTCCCCGAGACGAGATCATCTCGTGAAACGCGCCTTCGATGGCCAGCGCCTCCTGCTCGGACTTTCCCACAACGAGATCGTGCAACACGCTCGCCGAAGCCTGGGAGATCGAGCATCCCTGGCCATCGTAGGAAATGTCGTCGATCATCGTGTGCCCAGATTCATCACGTCCAAGCGTCACCCGCAGATCGATCTCATCACCGCAGGTTGGGTTGACATGGTGGACCTCAGCCGCGAACGGCTCACGCAATCCCTTGCCGACCGGATTGCGATAGTGATCGAGGATGATCTCCTGATACAACGCGTCAACGTCCATCACGCAACTCCGAAGAAGGCACGGCTATCGTCGAGTGCTGCCAGGAAAGCATCGATATCGGAATCATCGTTGTACAAGTACGGCGAGACTCTGGTCGTCGCCGGAACGCCCATCCGCCGGCATGTCGGCCAAGCACAGTGGTGCCCCACCCGAACCGCGACCCCACGATCATCGAGGACCTGGCCGAGGTCGTGTGGATGGATCCCCTCGACGACGAACGACACCGCACTGCCACGGGAATGACTATCAGTTGGGCCGATCACTCTCACGCCGGTGGTCCTGGCGAGACCGTCGAGAACCCTTCGCGTCAGTCGCTGCTCATGCGCAGCGATCTCGGCCATACCCAACTCATCGAGGTAATCGCACGCGGCGGCTAGGCCCACAGCCTGGGCCACCATCGGCACCCCCGCCTCGAACCGCGTGGGAGGCGCTGCGAATGTCGACTCGGCCATCGTCACGGTTTCGATCATCGAACCACCCGTGATGAACGGGGTCATCGCCTCGGCGACCTCTGGTCGCAGCCACAAACAACCGATACCGGTGGGTCCGAGCATCTTGTGTCCGCTCCAGGCGACGGCATCCACATCTAGGGAGGGGATATCGACCGCCTGGTGCGGGATGGATTGGCAAGCGTCGAGGACCACCAGGGCGCCGACTGCACGTGCAGCCCGTGAGAGAGCACCGACGTCGTTGATCGTGCCGAGAAGATTGGACTGATGGGTGAACGACACAACTTTGGTTCGCGGACCGAGAATCGAGTCCATGGACGCCAGATCCAGGCGCCCCTCGTCGGTAATGGGAATCCACCTCAATACCGCACCGGTCTTGGCGCATAGCTCCTGCCAAGGCACGAGATTCGCATGATGTTCCATCTCCGTGACGACGATTTCGTCGCCCGGGGCGAGCACGAAACGTGCACCCCCATCGGGCAGTACCGCGCCATGGATGGATTTCGCTGTCGCATTCGAGAATGCGTAGGCCACCAGGTTGAGGCCCTCGGTCGCGTTGCGCGTGAACACCACATCATCGGGGCGTGCGCCGACGAAAGCCGCGATGCGCGCACGCGAACCCTCATAGGCTTCCGTCGCTTCCTCAGCGAGCTGATGGGCACCACGATGCACGGCGGCATTCGCTGTCTCGTAGTAACGGCGTTCGGCGTCCAGGACCGAGCGCGGCTTCTGCGACGTTGCCGCCGAATCGAGATAGACGAGGCGACGACCTTCGCGCACCGTGCGAGCCAGGATCGGGAAGTCGCCCCTGATCCTGGACTCGTCCCACACGCCGACGCTCGGCGCCTCGATGATGGTCATGAACTAGCGCCAGCTCTCGCTGCACCGATGAACTTCTCGTATCCCTCGTCCTCCAGAGCCGTCGCCAGCTCCGGTCCACCTGACTCGACGATGCGGCCATCAACGAACACGTGCACGAAATCCGGATGGATGTAGCGCAGAATCCGCGTGTAGTGCGTGATCAACAAGGTGCCGGTCTGCCCGGATTCGCGATATCGATTGACACCCTCTGAGACGACACGCAATGCATCGACATCGAGGCCTGAGTCGGTCTCGTCGAGGACGGCGATCTTCGGCTTGATCAATTCCAGTTGCAAGATCTCGTGGCGCTTCTTCTCGCCGCCGGAGAAGCCTTCGTTGACACTGCGCTCGGCGAAGGACGGATCGATGGACAGCGCCGCCATCGCCTCCTTCATCTCCTTCAGCCACAGTCGCAGTTTCGGGGCTTCCCCTCGAACCGCCGTCACTGACGTGCGCAGGAAATTCGATACCGATACACCGGGGATCTCAACGGGATACTGCATGGCGAGGAAGAGTCCCGCACGGGCCCGCTCGTCCACACTCATGTCGAGAACGTCGGTGCCATCGAGGGTGATCGATCCCTGGGTGACCCGGTATTTGGGATGACCCGCGATGACATAGGCGAGGGTCGACTTCCCGGATCCGTTGGGACCCATCACCGCATGTGTCTGTCCCTGGGTGATGGTCAAATCGACACCGCGGAGGATGGGCTGATCTCCGGTATCGGTTTCCACCGACGCATGCAGGTCGACGATCTCGAGGGTGGACACATGGACTCCTTCGATATGGGAACGGACGTGATGAAGTTAGTGATGAAGTTAACTGGCGCTGTTCGGTGCGTTTGCGGAGGCATTGACGTCGATCAGAATGCGGGCGTCATCGCCCTCACCGTCCACGTGGACGAGATACGTGGCTACTGCCTCTGTTGCCGGAAGTGTCAAGGGTGCCCCGGTACGCAAATCGAACGATGAGCCGTGCAGCCAGCATTCGATGGCGCAGTCAGCTACCTCACCCTCCGACAGCGCCACGTCAGCATGCGAGCACTGATCGGCGAGTGCGTAAATACCGCACTCATCTCGTGCCACCACGACAGCTGTCCCATCGACGTCGACGCGCAAAGCTCCGGGAAGGGGGATATCCCGCACGGATCCCACATCGACCGCCGTCATGATTGTCCGTCGTCTCCGTCACCGAGCACCTCGGCGACGAGATCAGACACACCCAGCCGGGCATCGATGGTGGTCATGACGGACTCAGCGAGCCCCGGGATGCGGGTTCGACCGAGGATGTCGGCAAAGAATCCACGGACGACGAGTACTCGAGCCAGTTCCTCGGTGATACCGCGCGACCGGAGATAGAACATCTGCTCATCGTCGAAACGTCCCGTGGCGCTGGCGTGTCCGGCGCCGACGACCTCACCGGTCTCCAACTCCAGATTCGGCACCGAGTCGGCCCGGGCGCCGTCGCTGAGAACCAGATTGCGGTTGACCTCGTAGGTGTCGATTCCGATGGCGTTAGCCCTCACCAGCACATCACCGATCCACACCGTGTGCGTCCCCTCACCCTCCAGGGCGCCCTTGTAGGTGACCGAACTGCGACCATGCGGCTGGCTGTGGTCGACGAACACCCGGTGTTCGTGATGCTGCCCACCGTCCGCGAAGAACAGCCCTAGGAACTCGGCGTCGCCGCCGGGCGCGGTGTATTCCACCGAGGCGTTCATCCGGACCAGGTCGCCTCCCAGTGAGATGACCGACGATGTGACCGAGGCATCGCGCCCCAGGCGCACATGCAGTCGAGACACATTCACCGCCGTCGGCGCCGGATCGATCACTGTGGCGACCGCCGCACGAGCCTGGTCGGCTACGTGAACCTGGATACCGCCCGCAAAGACGCCTGCTCCGGTGAATCGGATCAGCGCCTTGGCCTGCGCGAAAGCTCCGATATCGATGCGCAGCTGCCCGAAGGAGACTCCCGCGGGCGTATCGACCACGATGTCGATGACGTCCTCGATCTGGGACTCAGCCGGCACGACAACCCTGGTGATCGTCGATGCCTGCGCCCAGGCGATCGCCGAGATCCGATCGATGGGTGGCGCACTGGCGTCCCCCTCCAGCTCAGCGACGTCGACATCGGTGACCGTCACTCCGGAGGGGGCGGATACCTCGATCCGCGCGGTCGACGTCGCCTGGGGATGCTCATGGAGCCCCGCAAGCCGAGCCAGAGGCGTGAAGCGCCATTCCTCTTCCCGCCCAGTGGGGACCTCGAAGGCCTCCGGATCGTAGGACACCACCAGGGGTGCGTGATCGGTGGCCGGCACCATGACCGGTGACATCAGCCGACGGCTCCTTCCATCTGCAGTTCGATCAGCCGATTGAGTTCCAGGGCGTATTCCATCGGGAGTTCCCGGGCGATGGGCTCGACGAACCCGCGAACGATCATCGCCATGGCCTCGTCCTCTTCCATGCCACGGCTCATCAGATAGAACAGTTGGTCTTCGCTGACCTTGCTTACCGTGGCCTCATGTCCCATCGAGACGTCATCCTCACGAACGTCCACGTACGGGTAGGTGTCCGAGCGGGAGATGTCGTCGACCAACAGGGCATCGCACTTCACGGTGCTCTTCGAACCATGCGAACCCTCGAGTACCTGGACCAGTCCCCGGTAGGACGTGCGTCCGCCGCCACGCGCCACCGACTTGGAGATGATCGTCGATGATGTGTGCGGCGCTGCGTGCACCATTTTGGCACCTGCGTCCTGGTGCTGGCCTTCACCGGCGAAGGCGACCGAAAGCGTCTCACCCTTGGCATGCTCGCCGGTCATCCACACGGCCGGGTACTTCATGGTCACCTTGGATCCGATGTTCCCGTCGATCCATTCCATCGTCGCGCCAGCCTGCGCGACAGCGCGCTTGGTCACGAGGTTGTAGACGTTGTTCGACCAGTTCTGGATGGTCGTGTAGCGGCACCGAGCTTCCGGCTTGACGATGATCTCGACGACCGCCGAGTGCAGCGAATCCGACGAGTAGATCGGGGCGGTACAGCCCTCGACGTAGTGAACGTAGGCACCCTCGTCGACGATGATCAACGTCCGCTCGAACTGGCCCATGTTCTCGGTGTTGATCCGGAAATACGCCTGCAGAGGAATATCGACCTTCACACCCTTGGGCACGTAGATGAACGACCCACCCGACCACACTGCTGTGTTCAGTGCAGCGAACTTGTTATCGCCCACCGGAATCACCGAGCAGAAGTACTCGCGGAACAGATCCTCATGCTCTCTGAGCGCTGTGTCGGTGTCCAAGAAGAGCACACCCTGCTCCTCCAGGTCCTCTCGAATCTGGTGGTACACGACCTCTGATTCGTACTGCGCTGCGACGCCACCGATGAGGCGGGCCTTCTCTGCCTCGGGAATACCGAGCTTGTCGTAGGTCGACTTGATGTCGTCGGGCAGGTCATCCCAGCTAGTGGCCTGCTTCTCGGTTGATCGGACGAAGTACTTGATCGTGTCGAAGTTGATTCCCATGAGGTTCGATCCCCACATCGGCATGGGCTTCTTCTCGAACAGCCGCAAACCCTTCAAGCGCAATTGCAGCATCCAGTCCGGCTCGTTCTTCAATCCACTGATCTCGCGCACGACATCCTCGTTGAGGCCACGGCGTGCCTTGGCTCCGGCCTCATCGGAATCGTGCCAGCCGAAGGCGTAATTGCCGAGTCCTTCGAGTTCGGGGTGAGCGGTGGTCGTCATAGCGAGTTCACTCCTTCGATGCGAGGTGCACAGTCGTGCCGGGGGTCGTACCGGATCATGCTCGTGGATTCGGGTGTCGTTCTTCGGCCAGTGTTGATGAGCATGGGCTTGTGGAGGTGATCGGGGACTGGATCATCGGACTCGATCCCCTCGAACGGGGGCGCCGGCTGATCCGCTGCCAGCCGCTGCTGGATTCGCCACCGGTATGAGCGTGGTGCACACACCGTCACCATGCGCGATCGTCGCCAACCGCATCACATGCGTGCCCAGTAACTGCTCGAATGCGAGGGTTTCCGCCTCGCACAACTGGGGGAACTGCTCGGCCACGTGGGAGATCGGGCAGTGATGCTGGCATATCTGGATCGCGTGGGCATCGCCTGGCACCGAGGTCGCCGCGTAACCCTCCTCGGTGAGTACCTCAACCAGTGCATCGACTCGCTCGCTGATGTTCGGCAGGGCGTCTAAGTCTTCGCGATGGCGCTGGGCCCAAACATCGGCACGCTGCCGGGCGAACTGCGCGACCTTGTCGCCGCGGGGCTCGTCCTCCCCGGTGGCCGTCCGATGGTTGTCCGGGCCTGTCCGCCTGTCCGGGGCGGTATCCGACTCGGCCTCGGCTAGGAATCGCAACGCACCGAGTGCCAGATCGTCATAGGCGAGGTCGAACGCGTGCGAACCACGATCGGTCAGAGCGAAAACACGAGCTGGGCGGCCCCGTCCCCGCTGCGGGGTAGGTCCGAAAGGTGGCTTGCTCGACGCCGACACCAGTCCCTGCTCGACCAGTGAGTCCAGATGGCGGCGCACCACGGCTCCGCTCAGCCCCAAGCCCCGGGCCAGATCGGCAGCCGTCGCCGGGCCGCCGTCGTGCAACGCACGTGCGACCCGCTCGGCGCCGGGGCTCGGGAATTTCACACCCCTAGTGTGTCATAAATCAGAATGAGTGCAACCACGAGGACGAATCCGCGACTGCCTAGACTTCGCGTCGTGGTCAATCCCGGTCGAGTCGATCCCGCATCGACCACATCGGAGACTGATTGCGCTGTCACGATTACCGGACTCCAGGTGCGCTACGGCTCGAACCGGGCACTGCTGGGACTCGATCTCGATGTTCCCGCTCATCGCATTACCGCTTTGCTCGGCCCCAATGGCGCTGGCAAATCGACGACGGTGGGAGTCATTGCCGGCCTGATCAGCCCCGATGCCGGTCGGGTCACGGTCTTAGGGGGCGACCCGGGTCGCCCCGAAGCTCGCCGCGCACTCGGCGTGATGCTGCAGGAGGGTGGGATTCCCACCGGTGCGCAGGCGAGTTCCATCGTCCGTCATCACGCCGCTCTTCGGGGTGCCGAAGACACCGCCGAGGCGGTCATCGACGATCTCGAACTCGCCTCGATCGGTCGTACGACATTCCGACGGATGTCCGGGGGGCAAAAGCGGACGGTGGCGCTCGGGTGCGCCCTTGTCGGCAATCCGAGCATGGTGATCGTCGATGAACCGACGGCCGGTTTGGACCCCCAGGCGCGTCGACGTACCTGGCAGATCCTGGATCGGCTGCGAGAACGCGGGGTAACCGTGCTCCTGTGCACCCATGATCTTGATGAGGCCGAACGTCTCGGTGATCATGTGGCGATCATCAGCGCAGGCCGACTCGCACTCCAAGGTGCACGTGACGTGCTCCTGGGGGCCGGCAGGGACGGCGCGGATGCCGATTCCATCGCTTTCGAAGGTCCCCTTCATCTTGATCTGACGACTCTGCAGGATGCGCTACCCGTCGGAACACGGGTCAGCGAGATCGTCCCCGGGCGATATCGGGTGCAGGGACGCCTGCACGCCAAGGAATCGACCATCATTACCGCCTGGGCCTCACAGCATGGGATTGCCTCGCATCGCATCCGCGCCCAGGGATCGACCCTGGAGGATCTGTACTTCTCGGTCACCGGCGTCTCCGACGACGAGACCGACGCCGAAGGCGCTGGTAAGGGTGCCGGCACATG
>JAGYOB010000310.1 GCA_018399515.1 Candidatus Nanopelagicales bacterium | reverse complement strand
GTCGGGCTCGAGCCGCATCTGGCGCAGTTGCTGCCCGAGGTCGTGTTGGGTCTGACGTTGGAGAAGTTCGCCGTCCTGGCTGCTCGTGCGCTGACGCCTCGCACCGAGGATCTGGTTGGAGTCGATCATCTGCACGTGCCCCTCGTGAGTGTTCGCGAGCAGGCGGCGATTCTCGTCGGGCGATTGCGCCGTCAGCGTGTATCGACATTCCGGGCACTCATCGCCGATTGCGATTCCCGGATGCTTGTCGTCGGTCGGTTTCTCGCTCTGCTGGAGATGTACCGCGAGGCGCTGGTGGCCTTCGAGCAGATGGCTCCGTTGGGTGATCTCACGATTCGATGGACGGGAACGAACGAGGGGGAGATCGACCTGCAGGACGAATACGACACGGCCGACGACACGGTCAATGTCGATCAGCAGAAGGCGGATGAAACGGTGCAGGAGGAACGATGAGCGAGGAGACATCGAGGACGCTGGACGAACCGGTGGAAGCAGACCCGCTCGCTGGCGCTCCGTCCCTGTCGGCTGCGTGCGAGGCGTTGCTCATCGTCGCAGTCGAGCCGATGAGCGCTGTGTCCATCGCTGAGGCGGTTCATGCTCCCGTGACGGAGGTCGAACAGACCTTGACGGAACTTGCCGGTGAATACCACCGTTCGCAGCGGGGATTCGAACTCCGCGAGGTCGCCGGTGGGTGGCGCTTCTACACCGCGGAATCGTGTTCGGGGTTACTCGAACGCTGGGTGGTCGACGGTCAGCAGGCACGCTTGACGCAGGCCTCCCTGGAGACCCTGGCCGTCGTCGCCTATCGACAACCGGTAACCCGAGCGCGGATCAGTGCTGTCCGCGGGGTGAACGTCGACGGAGTGATGCGCACGCTTATCAGCCGGGGGCTGATCGAGGAATCCGGGACTGATCCGTCTTCGGCCGCGATTCTGTACCGCACAACGCCGTACTTCCTCGAACGCATGGGCATCTCATCCTTGGAGGAGCTGCCGGATCTGTCTGAGTATCTGCCTGATCTGGCCGAACTCGATGACATCCTTGATTCGGTGGCATCGGGGGAGTGACACGTGGCAGATGAGTCGGGTGTGCGCCTGCAGAAGGTTCTCGCCCAGGCTGGCTTGGGCAGTCGCAGGGCTTGCGAGAATCTCATCGTCGAAGGTCGGGTGCGCATCGACGGGCGACGGGTAACGGAATTGGGGACTCGGGTCGATCCGACGACCGCGGTTATTCATGTGGATGGCGAGCGCGTTCCCACTGCGCCGGGGCACATCATCCTCGCGGTGAACAAACCACGCGGAATGCTGACCACGATGCACGACGATCGGGGCCGTGCCTGCGTCGGTGACCTGGTTGCTGAGCGCACGGAGCGGTTGTTCCACGTCGGACGCTTAGATGCAGACACTGAAGGATTGTTGCTGCTGACCAACGACGGCGATCTCGCCCAACACCTCGCTCACCCATCGCATGGAGTCCCTAAGACCTACGTCGCTACGGTGCCCGGGCCTGTGCCTCGAGACGTTGGGCGGCGGTTGAAGTCCGGAGTCGACCTCGATGACGGTCCGGCGCGTGTCGACGAGTTCAGTGTTGTGCAATCGCTTCCGGGAAGAGCCCTCGTGGAACTGACGCTACGAGAAGGCCGCAACCGCATCGTGCGCCGGCTGCTCGATGCGGTGGACCATCCGGTGGAATCGCTGGTTCGAACCCGGATCGGGCCCATCCGTTTGGGTCAGATGCGCCCGGGAAGCACCCGGGTGATCGAGGGCCCTGAACTGCGATCCCTGTACACCGCGGCCGGGCTGTAGGGTCACCTGCGAAGGAGGTGGGCTCGGTGGTCGTGCGTGGCGTGCGAGGTGCGGTTCTGCTGGGCGCTGATGATTCTGATGAGATGACCGATGCGGTCATCGAACTTCTCACGGAGATGATGACGCGCAATGCCATCGCCAATGAGGATCTGATCAGTATCGTCTTCACCGCTACTCCGGATCTGCACTGCGCCTTCCCTGCTGCCGCGGCGCGCGCCTTCGGTTTGGAGGAGGTCCCGTTGATGTGCGCTCAGGAGATCGACGTCACGGGGGCACCCCAGAGAGTGATTCGGATCCTGGCGCATGTGAACACCGAGAGGGATCGCCACGACATCGTCCATGTCTACCTGCGCGGCGCTGAGGTTCTGCGCCAGGACATCGCCCAGTGACGCCCTCGACACTGGCGATCCACGGTGTCCATGTGGCAGGGACTGGCCTCATCGGCACATCTATCGGCATGGCCCTGGGGCGGATCGGGGTCGAGGTGACATTGGCTGACCGAGACGAGCGGGTGCTGGCGGAGGCCATCGGCATGGGCGCTGGGCGGCCGCGAACTGACGACGACCGCCATCCCGATGTCGTGATCGCGGCGACGCCACCGGGGCGCGTTGTTGAGGTGCTGTCTCGTGCGGCGCAACTGTGGCCGGATGCCACGCTCACGCATGTCGCGTCGGTGCAGTCGCAGACCCAGATCGACGCGTTGGATGCTGGAGTGCCCGCTAGTCGGTTGGTGGGCGGACACCCGATGGCTGGTCGCGAGGTTTCTGGTCCCCGCGGAGGTAGGGCCGATCTGTTCGATGACCGTGCCTGGGTGGTGTGTCCGGCACCCGGTTGCGATCTCGCGCGGGTGGATCAGGTCCGCGAATTGGCCCGAATCTGCGGTTCGCGCCCCCTGGATATGAGCGTGGACGATCATGATGCGGCGGTCGCGGTCGTCTCGCATGCGCCGCAGGTCCTGGCATCGGTGCTGGCAGGTCGACTCGTCGATGCCTCCGATGATGTCGTTGCGCTGGCCGGCCAAGGTTTTCGGGATATGACGCGTATCGCAGGTTCGAATCCTGATCTGTGGGCGGAGATCCTGCGGTGGAACGCACCGAGTGTCGGTGCCGTGATCACCGGTGTCGCCGACGACCTCCGTCAGCTCGTCGATGCGCTGGATGCGTCTGCAGATCCAGAGGGCGTGAATGACCTGCTGGTGCGAGGGGTGCTCGGCCAGTCACGGATCCCGGGAAAGCACGGCGGTCGGGATGGGGTCTACGAGGTGATCTCGGTGATGGTCAAAGACGAGCCGGGGCAGTTGGCGAGCCTGTTCGTGGCTGCCGGGGATCTGGGTGTCAACCTCGAGGACGTCCGGATCGAGCACGTCCTCGGCCGACCCAGCGGCCTCATCGATCTCAGCGTTGCGCCCCAGGTCGCCGATAGCCTTCGAGCGGGATTGACCCGGCAGGGGTTCGATGTCAGGTCGTGACGATGTCCGGTCGTGACAAGGGCTCAGGTGGGATGCCATGAGCCTCATCATCGCGATCGACGGTCCTGCCGGAGCGGGAAAGTCGAGCGCGGCCAAGGGTGTCTCGCGCCTGCTGGACGTGGATTACATCGACACCGGTGCAATGTATCGAGCGCTGACGTGGTGGATGCTCGAGCACGACGTGGATATCGACGACCCGGCCAGCATCGCTAGCCACGCGGAAGACCCTCAGGTTGAAATCACGTGGGATCCCGAGCAGTCGCGAGTGTGCGTCGATGGCATTGATGTCACCGTGGCGATCCGCGAACAGCAGGTCAGCGCGCGTGTAAGCCAGGTCAGCGCAGTTCCGGCGATTCGCTCACGACTTGTCCAGATGCAGCGGGCGATGGCGTACGAGTCGGCTCGATCCGGCCGGGGTGTCGTAATGGAGGGTCGAGATATCGGGACAGTTGTCCTGCCCGACGCAAGCGTGAAGGTTTTCCTCACTGCTGACGTTGACGTTCGTGCCGCTCGGCGTGCTGCTGAAGATCACGTGCGCAACCCCGATTCCAGCACTGGTCATCTCGATAGTGCCCTGGCCAACCTGAAAGATCGCGATGCGATCGATAGTTCCCGAGCTGCTTCGCCATTAACCATGGCACCGGATGCGACTCTCATCGATGCGACAGATATGTCTCTCGACGAGGTCGTCGCAGCGATTGCCGCACTGGCTGGTGAACGGAGTTGACGTTGTGAGCGGCGTCGCACACGCACGAAACCTCATCGGACCGGTCCTCGCAAGTACCTACCGGATGCGGATAACCGGTGTCCATCACCTTCCGGTCCGCGGAGGAGTGCTCCTCGTCGGTGAACAAAACGGACTTCTGGATGCCACGATCCTCGCCAGCGGGTTGACCAGGCCGGTGCGGGTGTTCGCTCAGAACGCGGGGACGACGCCGCGTTGGTCCAGGCTCACGTCCGTGCTGGGTCGCATCGATGTCGATTCACACGCCTCGGTGTGGCCGGCACTGCAGGAGGGTGTAGCTACTTTGAGTCGCGGTGGGGCTGTAGCAGCATTCATCTCCTCATCGTTGGCCCCAGTGGCGGTGGCCCCGCCGGCTGCCGTGGCGGCTTATCTGCATGCGCGATCGGGTGTGCCGATCGTTCCGGTCACCATGTTCGACAC
>JAGYOB010000309.1 GCA_018399515.1 Candidatus Nanopelagicales bacterium | reverse complement strand
GTATCAGACCGAGGCACGTCACTACGCCCACGTGGACTGCCCCGGTCACGCTGACTACATCAAGAACATGATCACCGGCGCGGCCCAGATGGACGGTGCGATCCTCGTCGTGGCCGCCACCGACGGCCCGATGCCCCAGACGAAGGAGCACGTGCTGCTCGCCCGTCAGGTCGGTGTCCCGGCGGTCGTCGTCGCGCTGAACAAGTGCGACATGGTCGACGATGAAGAGCTCCTCGAGCTCGTCGAGATGGAGGTTCGGGAGCTGCTGAGCAGCTACGAATTCCCCGGCGACGACGTTCCCGTGGTTCGAGTTGCTGCCTTCCCGGCGCTGAACGGCGACGAGAAGTGGGGCGACGCGATCATGGAGCTGATGTCCGCGGTCGACACCTACATCGGCACCCCCGAGCGCGAGATCGATCAGCCGTTCTTGATGCCGGTTGAGGATGTCTTCACGATCACCGGTCGCGGCACCGTGGTAACCGGACGTATTGAGCGTGGCATCGTCAAGGTCAACGAGGAGGTCGAGATCGTCGGCATTCGCCCCGATTCGACTACCACGACCGTCACCGGTGTCGAGATGTTCCGCAAGTTGCTCGACGAGGGCCAGGCAGGCGAGAACGTCGGACTGCTGCTGCGAGGCACCAAGCGTGACGACGTCGAGCGCGGTCAGGTCGTGTGCAAGCCCGGCTCGATCACCCCGCACACGGAGTTCGAAGCGCAGGTCTACATCCTGTCCAAGGATGAAGGCGGTCGCCATACTCCGTTCTTCGACAACTACCGTCCGCAGTTCTACTTCCGTACCACGGATGTCACCGGTGTCGTGTACCTGCCTGATGGCAAGGACATGGTTATGCCCGGGGACAACACCGAGATGCGGGTGGAGCTCATCCAGCCGATCGCCATGGAAGAGGGCCTGCGCTTCGCCATCCGCGAAGGTGGCCGCACCGTGGGCGCCGGTCGCGTCACGAAGATCCTGAAGTAGTGGATGGGGTGGGTGCCTCCGGGCGCCCACCCCTTCACGATGACCTGGCGGTTTCATCTCAACCCAAGAAAGACAGGCAGCCCATGGCAGGACAGAAGATCCGTATCAGGCTCAAGGCCTACGACCACGAGATCATCGACACCTCGGCACGCAAGATCGTCGACACGGTGACTCGCACCGGTGCGCAGGTCGCGGGCCCGATACCGCTGCCGACAGAGAAGAACGTCTACTGCGTGATCCGTTCGCCGCACAAGTACAAGGACAGCCGCGAGCACTTCGAGATGCGTACGCACAAGCGCTTGATCGACATCCTCGATCCGACCCCTAAGACGGTCGATTCCCTCATGCGCCTCGACCTGCCCGCCGGTGTCGACATCGAGATCAAGCTCTAAGGGACGCGACCGATCATGGGTAGGACAGTGAAGGGAATGCTGGGCGAAAAGCTCGGTATGACCCAGGTGTGGGACGAGCAGAATCGAGTCGTCCCGGTGACCGTCATCAAGGCCGGCCCCTGCGTGGTAACGCAGGTGCGCACGCCAGACTCCGACGGGTATTCAGCCGTGCAACTCGGTTACGGTGCACTCGATCCGCGCAAGGTGACTAAGCCGCAGGCCGGTCATTTCGCCAAGGCAGGGGTGACCCCGCGTCGCCATGTTGTGGAATTGCGCACCGAGGACGCATCCGAGTACACCGTGGGCCAGGAGCTCGGCGCCGATACGTTCGCTGCCGGCGACATCATCGATGTCACGGGTACGACGAAGGGCAAGGGGTTTGCCGGCACGATGAAGCGCCACGGTTTCGCCGGTGTCGGCGCATCCCACGGCTCGCATCGCAACCACCGCAAGCCTGGTTCCATCGGTGGCGCGAGCACCCCGTCACGCGTTTTCAAGGGAATGCGGATGGCCGGACGCATGGGCACCGACCGCCAGACGGTTCAGGGTTTGACCGTGCATGCGATCGACGCCGAGCGCGGACTGATCCTGGTCAAGGGCGCGGTTCCTGGGCCCAAGGGCGGCCTGGTGCTGATCCGTTCGACGAGTAAGGCGGAGGCGGTGAACGCATGAGCACCCTGGATATCAAGACGCCAACGGGTGGCACATCGGGCACGGTGGATCTCCCAGCGGAGATCTTCGACGTGCAGGTGAACGTGCCCCTCATCCACCAGGTCGTGGTGGCGCAACTTGCTGCAGCCCGACAGGGCACGCACGACACCAAAACACGCGGCGAGGTTCGCGGCGGTGGCCGGAAGCCGTACAAGCAGAAGGGCACCGGCCGCGCCCGTCAGGGTTCGACGCGCGCCCCGCATTTCGCCGGTGGCGGTACCGTGCACGGACCCACACCTCGCAGCTATGACCAGCGCACGCCGAAAAAGATGAAGGCTGCCGCGCTGCGGGGTGCACTGTCTGATCGTGCGCGCGAGAACCGCGTGCACGTCATCAGCGCGGTTGTTGAGGGTGATGCTCCGGCCACCAAGGCTGCGGCGACGATGCTCGCGACGATCAGTGATCGCCCGAACCTGCTGCTGGTGGTCACCCGTGAGGACGAATTGACCTGGTTGAGCGTTCGCAACCTGGTGAACGTTCATGTGGTCGCACCCGATCAGTTGAACACCTACGACGTTCTGGTCAGCGATGACGTCGTGTTCACATCCGCGGCGTTCGAGGAGTTCGTTTCTGGTCCTGCTCGTGGGCGTGGGGCGAAGGCCGTGGCCTCCGAGTCGGAGGCTGCATCAGTGGAGGTCAACGCATGAAGGTCGCCGATCCACGTGACATCCTGCTCGCTCCGGTTATCTCGGAGAAGAGTTACGGACTGCTCGACGAGAACAAGTACACCTTCCTCGTCGCGCCGCACGCCAACAAGACCCAGATCAAGATCGCGGTCGAGGAGGTGTTCGGCGTGAAGGTGATCGCCGTCAACACAGCCAACCGCGAGGGCAAGAGGGTGCGTACCCGTCGTGGCTTCGGCCGCCGGGTGGCAACGAAGCGCGCCATCGTGTCGGTCGCCCAAGGAGAGCGCATCGACATCTTCGGCGGACCGGTCAGCTAGGCCCGGACGAGACGACAGGACGAGACGACATGGCAATCCGCAAGTACAAGCCGACGACGCCCGGGCGGCGTGGGTCGAGCGTGGCCGACTTCGTCGAGATCACCCGATCCGAGCCGGAGAAGTCCCTGCTCAAGCCGCTGTCCAAGAAGGGTGGCCGCAACAACTCCGGGCGCATCACCACCCGACACCAAGGTGGCGGTCACAAGCGGGCCTACCGGGTGATCGACTTCCGTCGCGCCGATAAAGACGGCGTGCCGGCGAAGGTCGCTCATATCGAGTACGACCCGAACCGCACCGCGCGCATCGCGCTGTTGCATTTCGCCGACGGGGAGAAGCGCTACATCCTCGCCCCGCGTCTGCTCAAGCAGGGTGACCGGGTCGAAACCGGGCCGTCAGCGGACATCAAGCCCGGAAACAATCTTCCGATGCGTAACATCCCCGTCGGTACGGTGATCCACGCGGTGGAACTGCGCCCCGGTGGTGGAGCCAAGATCGCCCGTTCGGCTGGTGCCAGTGTGCAGCTGGTCGCCAAGGATGGCCCCTACGCCCAGCTGCGGATGCCTTCGGGTGAGATCCGCAATGTCGACCTTCGCGCTCGGGCGACTGTCGGCGAGGTCGGCAATGCCGAGCAGAGCAACATCAACTGGGGCAAGGCTGGCCGCATGCGCTGGAAGGGTCATCGACCCACGGTCCGTGGTGTGGCCATGAACCCTGTTGACCACCCGCACGGTGGCGGCGAGGGCAAGACCTCCGGAGGGCGCCATCCGGTCAACCCTGCCGGCAAGCCCGAGGGTCGCACTCGCAAGGCCAAGAAGGCCAGCGACAAGTTCATCGTCCGTCGCCGCAAGACCGGCAAGAAGCGCTAGAGGAGTCGATCGTGCCGAGGAGTCTGAAGAAGGGCCCGTTCGTCGATGACCATCTGATGAAGAAGGTCGAGACGGCGAACGATGCCAAGAGCAATCAGGTCATCAAGACCTGGTCGCGCCGCTCGATGATCGTGCCCGCGATGCTCGGGCACACCATCGCCGTGCATGACGGCCGCAAGCATGTGCCGGTGTTCATCACCGAGCAGATGGTCGGTCACAAGCTCGGTGAGTTCGCTCCGACCCGCACGTTCAAGGGCCACGTGAAGGAAGACCGCAAGGCCAAGCGTCGCTGACGCGAACGCCGGGTCGTTCCCGCAGCGGCGCAGGCCGCAGCAGCACTTACCACTCAGATAGCAAAGCACGACACGAGAGCAAGGGGAAAGCGATGGAAGCCAGGGCCTCAGCGCGGTTCGTCCGTGTCACGCCCATGAAGGCGCGCCGGGTGATCGACCTCATCAGAGGAATGCCGGCAGCGGAGGCTCAGGCTGTTCTGCGGTTCGCTCCGCAGGCAGCCAGTGAGCCTGTGGGCAAGGTGCTCGACAGCGCCATCGCGAACGCCACCAACAACCTCAACCTCGACCCCCGCAACCTCGTGGTCTCCAAGGCCTTCGTGGATGAGGGGCCGACGATGAAGCGGTTCCAGCCGAGAGCTCAGGGCCGCGCCTACCGCATCAACAAGCGCACCAGCCACATCACGGTCATCGTGGAGCCGGCGCCAGACAGGGCCGAATCCGGCGCGAGGAAGGGCTGAGCAATGGGTCAGAAGATCAATCCGAAGGGCTTCCGCCTCGGCGTGACCACCGACTTCGCGTCGCGCTGGTTCGCCGATAGCACCAAGCCGGGCCAGTCCTACAGCGACTACGTCAAAGAAGACGTGGCGATCCGCAAACTTCTCTCGCAGGGCATGGAGCGGGCCGGAATCTCGAGCGTCGAGATCGAGCGAACCCGCGAGCGGGTGCGCGTGGACATCCATACCGCACGTCCGGGCATTGTCATCGGCCGCCGAGGGGCGGAGGCTGATCGGATCCGCACCGAGTTGGAGAAGCTCACCGGCAAGCAGGTGCAGCTGAACATCCTCGAGGTCAAGAACCCCGAAATCGATGCACAGTTGGTTGCCCAGGGTGTGGCCGAGCAGCTATCCAGCCGAGTGTCGTTCCGCCGCGCGATGCGCAAGGCGATGCAGTCGACGATGAAGGCTGGCGCTAAGGGAATCCGGGTCCAGGTGTCCGGGCGCCTCGGGGGAGCGGAAATGAGCCGCACCGAGTTCTACCGCGAAGGTCGAGTGCCGTTGCACACCTTGCGTGCGGACATCGACTACGGCTTCTACGAGGCACGAACGACCTTCGGGCGCATCGGTGTGAAGGTGTGGATCTACAAGGGCGACGCTCCCACGACTCGCGCCGAGCGCGAGGCAGCGGCAGCGGCAGCGCGGATGGGTCAGCGGCAGCGCCCGGACCGGCCGCGCCGTGGCCCCCGACGTGACGAGGGTGACGCTCCCGCCGAGGAGACGACCGTGAGCGCGACGAGCACCGAAAGCGAGGGCTGACGATCATGCTGATTCCGCGGAGGGTCAAGCACCGCAAGCAACACCACCCCACTCGGCGTGGTGTTGCCAAAGGTGGCACCGAGGTGACATTCGGCACCTATGGACTGCAGGCTTTGGAACCGGCCTACGTCACCAACCGGCAGATCGAGTCGGCGCGTATCGCGATTACCCGCCACATCCGCCGTGGCGGCAAGGTGTGGATCAACATCTACCCCGACCGTCCCCTGACCAAGAAGCCCGCTGAGACACGGATGGGTTCGGGCAAGGGCTCACCGGAGTGGTGGGTGGCGAACGTCAAGCCCGGTCGGGTGATGTTCGAACTGGCCTATCCCAACGAGCGCACCGCGATCGAAGCGCTCACCCGAGCGATGCACAAGCTGCCCATGCGCTGCCGCATCGTTCGCCGCGACATCACGAGGGAGGACTGATGGCTGCCGGTACGTCATCGCAGGAGTTCCGTGGCCTTTCAGAAGAGGATCTGGTCACCAAGTTGCGCGAGGCCAAAGAGGAGTTATTCAACCTCCGGTTCCAGGGTGCCACGGGTCAACTCGAGAACCACGGCCGTCTTCGTGCCGTCCGCAAGGACATCGCACGGATCTACACCGTGATGCGCGAGCGCGAGCTCGGGATCACGCCGATCGAGACCGTGGGTGGGGCGGCATGAGCGAGATGAGTGAGAAGAACGTGGACGAGCGCAATAACCGCAAGGAACGTGAGGGGTACGTCGTCAGCGACAAGATGGACAAGACCGTCGTCGTCGCCGTCGAGGACCGCTTCAAGCACCCCCTGTACGGCAAGGTTGTGCGCCGCACCAGCAAGTTGAAGGCGCACGACGAGCAGAACACCGCAGGCGTGGGCGACCGCGTCTTGGTGATGGAGACCCGTCCACTGTCCGCCACGAAGCGCTGGCGTGTGGTGGAGATCCTCGAGAAGGCCAAGTAG
>JAGYOB010000308.1 GCA_018399515.1 Candidatus Nanopelagicales bacterium | reverse complement strand
GCTCACCGAAGACGACGTGACGCGGTGGTTCGGCCCCACCGCAGTGGACCTGCTGCCCGAACTCGTCGAGAAAGGGTTCCTGCGTCGACGCCCCACCGGTTGGTACTGGACTCGTCGGGATCGAGCCACCGATCTGATCGATCTGCGCGGCGGTGCAGGATCGCCCGTGCAACTGGTCGAAGCCGGCACCGGGCGGCTGCTGGGAACAGTCGATGCCGCACGCGCACACTCCGCCGCCCACGACGGCGCGATCTACGTCCACCAGGGCGCGACATTCCGCGTGCAGAGCCTTGACCTCGACGCGAGTGTGGCGCTCCTCGAACCGGTGATCACCGATTACTCCACGACCGCTTCGGATGTCGCCGACTACACGATCGTGCGTACCGACGAGGAGGTGGCCTGGGGGCGCGGGACGCTCGCGCGCGGTGAGGTCGAGGTGACTAGTCGGGTGGTCGGGTATCTCAAACGGCGTTACGCGACCGGCGAGATCCTCGGCGAGGAACCACTCGATCTCCCCGAACGTTCCTTGCGTACCCGGGCAGTGTGGTGGACGGTCAGCGATGAGCAACTGGCTGACGCCATGGTGACCGATCCCTGGGATGTCGCCGGTGCAGCGCACGCGGCCGAGCACGCATCGATCGGGTTGCTGCCGCTGCTGGCGTCGTGCGACCGGTGGGATATCGGTGGGGTGTCCACTCCTGTGCATCCTGATACCGGCCGGTGCACGGTGATGGTCTACGACGGCCACCCCGGCGGTGCGGGGTTCGCCGACCGAGCGTTCGTGATCGCCGAGCAGTGGTTGACCGCGACCCGCGATGCCATCGCCGGGTGTTCGTGCTCTCAGGGGTGTCCGGCATGCGTGCAATCGCCGAAGTGCGGAAACGGCAACGAACCGCTGGACAAAGCCGGTGCGGTGCGACTGCTGGATGTCTTGCTGACCGATCGGGGCTGACACGTCAGCGAAGTTCACATCCCGGCACCCGAATTCACATCCCAGCACGTGCCCCCTGGCGCACCGGAGGCAGCGAAACACCAACCCACTCCGCGAACCGTGCTGCGATACCGGTCGAGGGAATCGACACCTCGACGACGAGGTCGAGTCCATCAGCGGTACACATCACCAGATCCGCGTCATTGCGCCCGGCCACGTCAGCGGCCACAGTGCACGCCCGATGGGGATCGTCGAGAACGTACGCCGCACCGGCGAGAGCGGCGAGATCGGCAGCCCCGGCCGCCTTCGCCCGCAGCATCGAAAGATCGACGAACACCCAGATCAACACGATGCCGATGAGAACGATCGGCATCATCGCGAAGGTGAGGATCGTTCCAGCACCACGATCGGACCCGCCAGGAACCGTCACGGCAGGCTCGGTTCACGCAGTGCCGTCGCCGAGGCTCGCACCGTGACGGTCATTCCCGACAGAATCGGCACCGGTGCCGACACCTCCTGGGTGACGATCGCCTCGACCAGGTGGCTGTCGCCCACTGCAGCGACCGATGCACCTGGCATCACGCGCTGAACGAGTTCGTCGATGACCGCGTTATCGGCACCGCGTGCCATGGATCGTGCAGCCTGCTGCGCGAGATCGGCTGCCTTGGCATGCGAAAGTCCGAGCATCGACAGCCAGAACAGGGCCAGAAGTACGAGCAGGAGCGCGGGGATGGCGAACATGAGCTCCACGATGGTGTTGCCGCGTTCGCCACGGCCGCGCCTACTGATTTGATTCGCCATCCCCGCACCTGCTCTCAGCCGAAGAACGACGACAGGGCGCTGGAGAACAAACCCCAGAGCAGGTCGCGGACGGGATCCGAGGTGAGCAACTGCAGCAGCAGCCCACCGAGACCCGCGACGGCGACGGTGCCGACAGCGTATTCAGCGGTGGTCAGGCCCGCGTCGTCCTTGGCGAGTCGGTGAGCGGCGCGTTTGACGACGGTCGTGTGAACATGTGTGTCCTCTGCGTGCATGCGTACTTCGTGCATGGTGACTCCTTGACGAGATGTCCGGCGATCGCACCGGCGCGTACGTCCCGGTGGGACGCTCGATCACCGTCGGGCAGTAGGCGTTCATTGCAGAAGTCACTGC
>JAGYOB010000307.1 GCA_018399515.1 Candidatus Nanopelagicales bacterium | reverse complement strand
GGTCACGTGGCCCAGCCGGTTGTCCTCGGCATCATAGAGTTCGGCTCCCTCGCGCACCGGGGCGCGGCCCTCGCCGAGCAGGCCCACCCGCTTGCGGCGATGGTCCTTCTCCGCCACCTGGTGCAGGATCAGGTCGGCGCCGGGAAAGCCGCCGGCTCGCTCACCGCCGCGACGCCGCGGCTTGCCGATAGCCCAGATCAGCCCCGCCTCCACTGGCGTCGTCCCGGTATCGATATCGTGGCCATAGAGGCACAGGCCCGCCTCGAGGCGCAGCGAGTCACGGGCCCCCAGCCCGATCGCCTCGACCTCCTCTTCCGCCAGCAGCAGGCGCGCCAGGGCATCGGTCTCCTCGGCGGCCACCGAGATCTCGAAGCCGTCCTCGCCGGTGTACCCGCTGCGGCTGGCCCAGACCTCGATGCCGCCGATGGTGAAGTGGCCATGCTGCATGAAGACCATCTCGCAGGCCTCGGGGCAGAGCCGCTGCATCACCTTGGCCGCCGCCGGTCCCTGCAGTGCCAGCAGGCCCCTGTCGACCACCTCCACCTCGTGGTCGGGCAGGCCCCGGCGCAGGTGGGCGATGTCCTGTTCCCGACAGGCGGCGTTGACCACCAGGTAGAGGTGGTCGCCGGCATTGACCACCATCAGGTCGTCCAGGATGCCGCCCTCCTCGGCGGTGACTCAATTCCTATGGAGGTTGGACGCGAACGGGCAATATTTCAACGCCGAACGGGCAGTCTGAGAACGCGAACGGGCAGTTTCTTGACACCGAAAGGGCAATCGCCGACTACCGCAGTGCGTGGAGTTCGTACTTCGCCCTCGAACACGACCCCACCGGCCTGGCCTGTGAGAGCAACGTGTTGCGCTATCGACCGCTGGATTTGGTCATCGCGCGCGTGGCTTCCATGGACGGCGACGACGTCACCTTGCTCAAAGCAGCATCGCAAGTCACCGGGACCCCCATCGAATTCAGCACCCCAGACACAGAGTCCGATGCGGCTCTCGCAGCTCGTTTGTCGTGTCTAGCAGGAGACATCCGCTTGCGCTTGCTGACACCCACCAACGACGACGTCCTGCGCGCCGCGCACACCGCGGGTGTGACCATCGACGATTCACCGCCCACTGGTGTTGGCCGTCTTGACCTGATGCGCTTCCTCAAGGAGCAAGCGATCTCCCAGACCATGCATCGCTACGGCCGGCTTATCACCTGACCTCTATCCTGAGCGAACCTGTTCCCATCAGGCACAGGCTGGCAAGATGGAGCCGTGAAAGCCGATCCTGAGTCTCCGTGGCTTCTCGCCGGACGAAATCGCACGGTTGCCATCTCGGGCTCACGGATCACCGCCGACGTCGATGCATCGACGGAAGTGGATGTTCGGGCCCTTGATTTGTATCCCGGATTCATCGATCAGCACTGCCACGGAGGTGGCGGTGGAACGTTCTCGACAACGGATGCTAGCGAGGTCGCAGCCGCAATCCACTTTCACCGCGGCTGTGGAACGACCTCAATCATGGCAAGTTTGGTCTCAGCGCCTACGTCCGAGCTCATCAGTCAAATTGAGACCCTGATGCCCTTCGTAGATTCACAGGAACTCATCGGAATCCACCTTGAGGGACCCTGGATCAGTCCCCGATTCGCAGGTGCTCACGATCCGGATTCGCTTCGTGGACCGACGACCGAGGAACTCCGTGCGCTGCTGCACTCGGCGCAGGGTGCGATTCGGATGGTGACCGTCGCTCCCGAATTGCCAGGTGCCCTGGACGCCATCGCTCAATTGGTGGCCGCCGACGTGACGGTTGCCATCGGACACACGGCGTGCAACCCGGAGCAGGCGCGCGCCGCTGTCGACAGGGGCGCAAGCGTCGTCACGCACGCGTTCAACGCGATGCCTGGCGTCCATCACCGCGATCCTGGTCCCCTTCCTTGGCTACTTGCGCAGGACACCGTCTTCATCGAGCTCATTGCGGACGGGCTGCATGTTCATCCGGACGTTCTGCGGTTGACGACAAAGGCGATCGGTGAGCGGCGAGGGATCGCGGTGACAGATGCCATGGCCGCCGCTGGATGCTGCGATGGCGAGTATCGCTTGGGCGATCAGCGCGTGCAGGTCAAGGATGGTGCAGCACGACTGTTCGATGAGTCCACACTTGCAGGGAGCACCTTGACGATGGATGCTGCCGTGCGCTTCTTGTCGAGCCGGTGCGAACTCCCCCTGAGCGAAGCCGTCACCTTTGCCACACGAAACCCCGCGGCAGCCCTGAGCCTCCGCGACCGCGGGAGCCTTGATGCAGGCATGCGAGCCGATGTTGTGGGGTTCGATTCGCAGGGTTACGTCCAGCTAGTGGTACACGGCGGCACCGTGCTCACATCGTCTGCGTGACTTTCGACAGACCGAAGGCTTCGTCCGGATCGAATCCCCGTCGCAGCGCCAAGCCGATCATCATGCGCTGTAACCGCACAAGGACCGGGAGAGCCAGCAGTCCTTGTTCGAGTTCGGATGGTAAGTCGCGTGAACTCGTCACTGCGTGACTCGCCTTCACCCAGATACCATCTGCGCCTCGGCCGACCGCTTTGTCCATGGCCTGACCGACCACATCTCGCTGTCCAAGCAGAAAGCCAAACACCGATACACCCGGCCGCGCGACCGCGATCGGTCCGTGTTGGAACTCCGCGGCATCCAAAGCCAGCACCGGCACTCCCGATGTCTCGACGACCTTCTGAGTGAATTCCCGAGCCAGGCCGAGCCCTACACCGCTTCCGAAGGCCGCGACCGGGTCGAGAGCTAGTTGCTCTGGGCTCAACGGCAATTCCGCGGCCAGTTCTTCCTTGCACCAGATTGCCGATAAAGCGAGGAGATCCGACCATTCCTCGATCGCCAATCGTTGAGCGGCTAGCGTGAGCAGCACCGCAACCTGACCCAGGATGGACTTCGTCGCTGGGATGCTCCGCTCCCGACCAGCGTCCACTGCTATGTGCGCCGACCCAACGTCTGCGAGCGGGCCCCGATCATTGGTCACCGTCAGGACGGTAACTCCGCTCTCGTGGAGCCGGCGTGCGGCTTCTAGTACATCGGGTGTGCTCCCCGACTGACTCACAGCAATAGCAACCGAGCCCGGGGGAAGTGCCGAAGCTCGCCGAGCCGCAACGCTCACGTCCACATGCAGAACCGGTGCCGCGAAGGCTGCCTCCAGTGCGTTCGAGGCGATAGCTACGGCGTGGGACGAGGAGCCCCGGGCAACCACGGCGATCACCGGAGGTGAACCGATGGCGTGCTGGATATCCGATTCCCAGTCTGCCGAAACTCGACCAGCGAGAGCCACAAGCAATCCGGGCTGCTCGGCCATATCCGCCGAGATACGTTCGGTCATGCCATCACCGGATCGAAACTGAGCGCGTACGCCGGATTTGCCACGAAGAAGCCGTCCACCACTACCTGCGGGATGCCGGAATCGACGAGCAACTGGCGATATCGCGCATATAGCCAGGCCAGGCCGGGACCACCAGCCCAAGCTGTCCACAACGAACGACGAGCTCCGTCTGTTCCTAGGACGATTCGCTCGCTTGCACCCAATTCGACAGCTTCTCTGAGTAGAACTATGGACGGTGCATCCACGCGATCGTCCTGTCGCAACGACTGGTCGAACTCCAGGTAGGCACCGGATGCAACAAGATCTTTGATGCGCTCTGCTGTCGCATCCTTATCGATGTGACTCAAGATCACACGTGTCGGGTCGACACCGTGGTCGGCAAGGAACGCCACTTGCTCCGGTCCCCCTTCGCCACCCTCGCAATGGGTAAGGATCGGGGCCCTGGTTCGCTCATGCGCAATGGAAACCGCCCGCAAAATACGCTTGTCTCGATCGTTGAGTTGTGGACCGGACGTTGCGACCTTGATGATCCCTGCACGGTGACTGGTCCTCGCCACAACCGGACCCGTGTAGTCGAACTGATCGATACCGCGCACAACATCCTGGACAAACAACTCAGCGAGTTCCTGAACAGACGAACCGTTTGTCCAATGCTCCGGCCCGTAGTAGCGATCGTGGTGCAGGCCGGTAGCCGCAATGATCCGAACGCCCGTCTTCTCCGAAATCGCAGCCAGTCTGGTACCGGAACGACCTGCCGAACAGGGCATGGCGTCGACCATCGTGTGCACGCCTTCTTCCGCGCACGCTGCTACTTCACGTATCGCTCGCTCGTCATCATTCAGGTGAATGTCGGGAAATCTCAGTTCGATCAGAGGTGAGTCAAGCACCAGATGTTCATGGCAGTACGTGACTCCACACGCATCCGCCGGAATATCGCCGGTGACCGTACGAATGATGGCTGTCATCAGTCCGGCACCTCGAGAGTTGCGCCATCCTCTCGCAAGCGAGCGCGGACTTCCTGCGGACGCACAGCACGCACGTCGCCTCCCTCCGCCAGCGATAGCGCTGCGACAGTCCCAGCGGCCTGGCCCATCGCAATGCACTGTCCGATTGAGCGGACGCTCGCGTGAGCGTCATGGGTCGCGGAGAAACATCGGCCGGCGACCAGGACGTTGGACGCATCTGTGACGATCAATGTTCGCAAGGGAATGCCGACAGCATCTCCCTCCGGCAGGTATACCCAGTCAGTGCCCTCGCCTGGGCGATGATCCTCGATCGGAGCCCCACATAGGCCCACCTGATCATCGAACTGGCGCGCTGTAAGCACATCATCACGAGTGAGTCGATAATCACCGTGAACGCGACGCGTTTCCCGGATTCCGATTTGCGCAGACATCGCCACCAGGGACGCTTCCTCGTATCCGGGTACTCGATCGGTCAGGAATCGCATGTATTCGAGCACCTGTCGATGGCCTTCATGCTCGGATTGAGAAAGGAACCACGGATCGGTTGCGGAAATAGGTCCATCGTCACCGACCACGTAGGAAGGCAAGCGCGTCATGACGGTCGCGGTCATGCCGTCGATCGGCGTGACGTGATCCGATCCTTCCTTGCGCGGCAACTGATAGCCGTCATCGGCGGCTTTCTCCATGAGCTCGTGCAACTGATCCTTCGTTATCGAACGACGACGCTCCATGTCGACATTCACGATCTTGAACGTGGTGGTGAGACTCTGCGCCGGATCGATTTCCCCCGCAATTTCCAAGGAGAAATCGGCGAATGAGCACAGATCCGCGTCACCTGAGCAGTCCAGGAAGGTGCGAGCAGAGAATCTACGAAGGCCTGCCTTCGTCGCGACAAGCACCTGCATCACGCGGCCATCTGACACGTAGACGTCTTGCAGCAAGGAGTGTTGAAGGACGGTGACCCCTGCGTCTCTACACAGCGACTCCCAGACAACCTTCAAGTGTTCGCTGTTGTAGGTGATTCCGGTGCCCGCTCCGTATGTATTGGGTCTTTCAAGCACCGGGCCGAGTTCCGTCAATCGGTCGACAACATCGGAGCCGACTCCAGTAATCAGCCGTTTAGCCTTCTCACCAGGGCTGTAGAAGCCGTACATGGTGTCCAACACTGCAGTGCTCGTTCCGCCGAGAAACCCGAGTTTATCCACTAACAACACCCGGGCTCCGGCCCGCGCAGCTGCTATCGCCGAAGACGTCCCGGCCGACCCTCCGCCGATGACGATTACGTCGAAGGACGGCCCCTCGGTGACCGCGTTCCACCACACCCGTTCCGGCATAGCGTTAGCCCCCCAAACCCCGGGAAACTTGGGAAAACCGCTTTCGCACCATGCCCACGGACAGTAGCATGTTGTCTAGACAATTTGGTAGGAACGGGAAGGAACGCTATGCCCAACGGTCAAAAGGTCGCCATGCTCGGAACAGGCCTTATCGCCGACTTCTACACGATGACTCTGGCCGCTGGACGATCACGTGACTCGGTTCACGTCGTGTATTCCCGATCCGAAGAGCGCGGGGCAGCCTTCGCTGAACGCTGGAACATCCCCAGCTACACGACCTCCTTGGAAGCAGCCATCCAGGATGACGCCGTCACAGCCGTCATCGTTGCTCTACCGAATGACATGCACCTGGACACGATCCGAATGGCTGCCGAAGCGGGAAAGGCGGTGCTGTGCACCAAGCCTCTAGCGCGCTCGGGAGCTGAAGCCAAGGAGATCATGGAGATCGTCCAGGGTGCAGGAGTGTTCGCCGGGTACCTTGAGGACTTGGTGTACACACCCAAGACACTCAAGGCACGCTCATCGGTTCAATCGGGTGCCATCGGAGACGTCCTATGGGTTCGATCACGCGAGACCCATCCCGGCCCGCACAGTGCCTGGTTCTGGGACGAATCCAAAGCGGGTGGCGGAGCGATAGTCGACCTCGGGTGCCACTGCATCGAAATCATTCGAACCTTCGTTGGGAAGAGAGTCCGTCCCGTGGAAGTGTTTTGTTGGAAGGACACCCTGGTCCATCCCATTTCCGCGGAAGACAACGCAATAGCTCTTGTCCGATTCGAGAACGGAGCCGTCGGTCAATTCGAGGTCTCGTGGACCTTCCGCGGAGGCATGGACTTGCGCGATGAGGTGGCCGGCACCGAGGGAACCATTTGGCTCAATCACTTCCTTCGAACGGGCTTCGAGATGTTCACTACAGGCCAGGGGGGAGGCTACGTCGCTGAGAAGGCTGAAACCGATGCAGGCTGGCTCTTCCCGGTCGGAGACGAGGTTGCCGAACTCGGCTACATCGACATGTTCAAAGACATGTTCGACTCGCTCGAAGGCTCATCAGAGCCAGAGGAGACCTTCTTCGATGGCTACGTCGTCAACGCGATCATTGATGCGTGTTTCGCATCCAGCGAATCGGGCAAGTGGGAGGCTGTTGATGTCGACTGGCCATATCCCCCGGTACCCCGAATCTCGAACGAGCCGATGATGCATGACGGTCACGTCGTCATCAAGCGCGAGGTTCTCCCCGACGGCAGGATCAAGTTGATCCTCAAGCGCTCCGACACCGGCGCGATCGTGGACGAGGTTGTCGGCACCTTCGGGTGACGCGGCGACCCCTTAGACGATCAGTGGGGCGACGGTGTTGCGGGCGAGCAGGAAGCCCGCCTTGAGTTTGGCGTCCGTTCCTTCGAAGTTTCGGTCCTCATGTTCGATGCACAGGACGTAGTCGTACCCGTTGCGATACAGGGCTGACACGAATCGGGCCCAGTTGACCTCACCGAGACCGGGCAGGCGAGGGCGCTGCCATCCCATTCCTAACGACAAAATGCCGTGTTCGTACAAACCCTCCCGGTCGATTTCAAGGTCCTTTACGTGCACGTGGTAGAGGCGGTCAGCAAATTCGTCCACGACCCGGTCGATGTCGATCATCTGCCAGATCAAATGGGACGGGTCGAGGTTGAGTCCGATCACATCACCGGGAGTATCGGCGAACATCCGGCGCCAGATAGCGGGCGAATAGGCAAGGTTCTTACCGGATGGCCACTCGTCGAAGGAGAAGATCATCGGGCAGTTTTCGATAGCGATCTTGACTCCCGCTTCCTCCGCCACCTGCCATATGGACGGCCAAACGCGCAGGAATTCCTGATAGTTCTCCTCTTGGGTCTTGGCAGGGTCGGCTCCAATGAAGGTGTTCACAACGGGCACCCCGAGCAGCGCGGCGCCTCTGATAACCGCCTTGGTGTGCTCATTTACCGCCTCTCGCTCAGCTGGGTCGGGGTGGAGGTTGTTGGGGTAATAACCCAGACCGGAGATCTCTACACCCCGCTGACGGAGGTCTTCGACCATCGTCTCGGCGCTGTGCGGAGTCAACGACGACACATCGATGTGCGACGTGCCTGCGTATCGACGCTTCTCTCCACCCGCTGCCGGCCAGCACGCGACCTCCAGCATCTCGAAGCCGTTCGCTGCGGACCAATCGGCAACCGTTGTCACATCCGCATCCTCGAACGGTGCGGTTAACAGACCCAGTCTCATGATTCCTCCCTCATTACTGCTTCCCACGATCCGGACTGAGCACTTCTGCTGATCGCATCTGTCACGCATAGTGCGTCGTAACCGTCTTGGAACGTCGGAAAGTCGACGTTGCGACCGGACGAACCCTTACGAATTGCGGCATACACCCGCTCGAAGAGACCACGGAAGGTCTCGCCAAACCCTTCAACATGACCGCCGGGATAGAAGGTGACCTTCGCGGCCGCTTCTGAGAGTTGTCCGGGATCTCTGAGAAGCTCTTCGTTGGTACGTCCGCGATGACCGAGCCACAAGCGATCCGGTGCACTCGATTGCCACATGAGTGCATCGTCCGCGCCAGCAACCTCGAAACTCAGATCGTTCTTGCGCCCTGCAGACACCTGCGAGACCGTCACCGCTCCGCGCGCGCCATTATCGAATCGAAGCAGGATGCCTGCAGCATCGTCATTGTGGATCTCGATATCACGTCGATCACCATCATCCGATCCCCCGAATGTCTGCACTTCACCCAAGGGACGCTGCCGGATGGGAACGAAGGTGTGTAGGTCCGCGAAGACCTCACTCACCCGAACTCCCCCGATCCACTTCAGAAGGTCCAGCCAATGGGAGCCGATGTCGGCGACCGCACGAAGTGATCCACCCTTGGAATCCTCCAGTCGCCAATTCCAGTCAGTGGGATACATCAACCAGTCCTGGTGGTAGGAGCCGGTAAGGAAACGCGGCTCTCCGAGGGCCCCGTTCCGGACCAACTCGTGTGCCTCGTGGAGGACCGGATAGAAGCGGATGTTGAAGCACGTCGCATTCACGACCCCGGCCGAACGGGCAGCATCCATGAGTTGGCGTCCCTGGGCAACGTCGATTCCCAGAGGCTTCTCGCAGATGACGTTCTTGCCGGCTTCGACTGCGGCCAATGCCTGCGGAAGGTGCAAGGCGTTTGGACTGGTTACGTGGACGACGTCGACATCCGGATCGGACAGCAACTCGTCCAACGATCCGTAGCCTCGGGCGATGCCCAGCGCCTGCGCAACCGCTTCGGACTTGGCTGAGGATGAACCGAGGACCCCGACAACCTGTGCGCCCGCTCGCCTCGCCGCTTCCACGTGCACCGTTCCAATGAAACCGGTCCCGATGACGGCAGCGCGCACACGGTTAGCTGTCGTCATCGAAGACTCCTGCCGTTAACCCGGGCGTAGACCCAGGAGAGGATCACGATGACGAGGCCGTACGTGATCAATTTGAGGTCCTGACTACCGCTGCCTCCCACCTGCACGAGCGTCAGGATCTTGTCCAGCACCGTCAGACACAAGACAGCGACGATGGTTCCTGCATATCCACCTACACCACCGAGAATCGATGTGCCGCCGATGACCGCAGCTGCAACGGAAGGAAGCAGCAGTTGATCGGCCAGTTGAAGTCCCGCAACACCACCGGCCCTGCTAGCCAGCAGGAGGCCAGCGATTCCACCAAGGGTGGCAGACAAGACGTACACGACGAGTACCACTTGCCAACGACGGATACCCGCCAATCGACTCGCACCAGCGTTGTCGCCGATGGCGTAAAGATTCTTCCCGTATCCCGTGCGCCGTTGGATGAGAAGGATGGCGGCGGCCAGTAGGAGCCAGATTACGAAGTTGCGCGGAATTCCAATCCAGAAGGTTCCGCTAGCGACGTCCCCGACGATCGAAGGAAGGTTCGTGGCGCCCGAGAGGAACGACTGGCTTCCCACCGTCAGGAATCCAATCAAGATCGC
>JAGYOB010000306.1 GCA_018399515.1 Candidatus Nanopelagicales bacterium | reverse complement strand
ATCGCGACCGCGGCGGGGATCCCCGTGGTTCTGGCCTCAGCTGCCGATGCGCGTTCTGCACTCGCGGGGGCGGATGTGGGCACCGCATTCCATGTGACCGGCCGGCGAGTCCCCAGCCGACTGCTGTGGCTGGGCCACGCCAGCACACCGCGCGGTCGACTGCGGCTGGACGACGGTGCGGTCGTCGCCGTCGTGCAACGACGGATGTCGCTGCTTCCGGCGGGGGTGACCGCGATCGAGGGTGACTTCGTCGCCGGGGATCCCGTTGAACTCCTCGATCCGAATGGCATCGTCGTGGCCCGGGGGCTGGTGAACTTCGACTCTGCTGAATTGCCCGGATTGCTGGGTCGGTCGACTCGGGATCTGGCCCGCGAACTCGGTTCGGCCTACGAGCGCGAGATCGTCCACCGCGACGACCTCATCATCACCGAGGCGTAATCTGCTGGCCATGACCTCCGCTGGGAACCAGGCAGCAGTCCATCGCGATGCGGTTCACGATGCGATCCACGACGCGGTTCAGGACGCGGCTCGCACGGCTCGCGACGCTGCGACCATCCTGCGCACCCTCACGCGTGAGGCCAAGGATGACGCCCTGCGCCGAATCGCGGCAGCCCTGCGCAAAGAGGCTGACTCGATCGTGGCGGTGAACGGCGAGGACACCGAACGGGCGCGTGCCGAGGGAACATCGGCGGCGCTGATCGACCGGCTCACACTGACCCCCGATCGCATCGAGGCGATCGCGCAGGCATTGGAAGACGTCGCGGATCTGCCCGATCCGGTCGGTGATGTGGTGCGCGGGTACACGCTGCCCAATGGCCTGCAGGTGCGACAGGTCCGAGTTCCGCTGGGCGTGGTCGGCATGATCTACGAGGCGCGACCCAACGTGACCGTCGATGCCGCCGGTTTATGCCTGAAGAGCGGGAATGCAGCGCTGCTGCGCGGATCATCATCAGCGCGCAGCACCAATGCCGAGCTGGTGCGCATCATGCGTGCGGCACTGAGCGACACGGCTGTTCCAGAATCTGCGATCACGATGGTCCCCGGCGATACCCACGACTCTGTCCAGCACCTGATGACCGCCCGGGGGTTGGTTGACGTGCTGATTCCCCGCGGTGGTGAATCGCTGATCCGCAGTGTCGTTGAGAATTCGATCGTTCCCGTGATCGAGACGGGAGTGGGCAACTGTCACGTCTACGTTGATGCTGATGCCGACATCGACATGGCCGTCGAGGTGCTTCGCAACGCCAAGACGCAGCGAGTGAGCGTATGTAACGCCGCCGAAACGGTTCTGGTACACGTCGGTATCGCTGACGAGTTCTGGGCGAAAGCTGCACCCGCCCTCGCTGCCGCCGGTGTCACCATCCACGGCGACGAACGCACGCGGGCAGCCGCTCATGGCGAAGGTTTGCGGTTCTGCGAGGTCACCGATGAGGATTGGGCCGCGGAGTACTACTCCTTGGATATCGCGGCTGGAGTGGTTGACAGCCTCCATGATGCGCTGGTGCACATCCGCCGGTGGTCTTCGCAGCACACCGAGGCGATCATCTCTGATTCAGCGACAGCCGTAGCGGATTTCATCGCGGGCGTGGATTCGGCAGCCATCATGGTCAATGCCTCAACCAGATTCACCGACGGCGGCGAGTTCGGTTTCGGTGCCGAGATCGGGATCTCCACCCAGAAACTGCACGCCCGCGGACCCATGGGCCTGCCTGAGCTGACGACGACGACCTACATCGTGACCGGCCGGGGTCACCTTCGCTCCTAGACGGCTGCAGTTAGAGTGTGGGCATGGACGTGATCTCCGCGGCGGTATTGGCTGCTGAAGCCGGCGAGGGTGAGCCGGTCAATCCCATCTTCTTCGGTGTCGCCGGTCTGGGCGTACTGCTGCTGCTTCTGGTCATCACCTTGATGATCAACGTGGACCGCTGACCGGCCATGCCGATCGACCGGGACCGATAAAGGAGCACCGCCATGCGCATCGGCGTGATGGGCGGCACTTTCGATCCCATTCACCACGGCCACCTGGTTGCCGCGTCCGAGGTCGCCCATGAGTTCTCCCTCGACACGGTCATCTTCGTTCCTACGGGGCGACCCTGGCAGAAGGCACACCGGGGAGTCAGCGAAGCAGAGGATCGGTACCTGATGACCGTCGTGGCGACAGCAGCCGATCCAAGGTTCACCGTCAGTCGCGTGGACGTCGATCGACCCGGCCCCACCTACACCGCCGACACCCTGCGAGATCTGTCCGTCGCCCTGGGCCCCGACGCCGAGTTGTTCTTCATCACCGGAGCCGACGCACTCGCCGACATCCTCGGTTGGGACCGCACCGACGAAGTGGTCGCCCTCGCCCATCTCATCGGCGTTACCCGCCCGGGTCATGCACTTGTCGATCCGGGATTCGCACCGGGGCGAGTCACCTTGATCGAGGTGCCGGCGCTGGCGATCTCGTCCAGCGATGTGCGCCGACGCGTCGCGGATGGTGCGCCTATCTCCTATCTCGTGCCTGCTGGGGTGGAGAGCTATATCGCCAAACGGGCGTTGTACCGCGAAGAATCGGGTGACATCTCGTCACAGGGCATCTGAGGTCAGCGGTGGCATCAGCTCGGGTTCCGGTATCGGCGATTGCAGCCCTGATCGTTGCCGGATCGCTCGCAGGCGGGTGCACCACACCGGCGGATCCGGTTGAACCGACCAACCCACCGAATCCGGAACTCATCCTCGTTCAGGTTCTCGATCGTGACGAGTATGCGGTGGGCAATGCACTCATGTCCGGGTCGATCGATGATGCCGTTGGAGCGCCATCACCATCGTCAGCGATCGCCTACGTCCCCGCGAGTGTGCTCGTGCCGATCGCGGGCGCATCGCCACCGCGTCGCGTCACTCTCGGTGCGACGCCGATCATCCCGGATACCCTTGCCCCCAAAACCTCCACCGAAGCAGCCTTCGGTCTCGCCTTAGATGGCAGTTGGACTCTGGATGTCCTGGCATTCGCCGGCTTGATCGACGCTGTCGGGGGAGTGTTCGTCGACATTCCCCAAGCGGTTCGCCTGGGGAATCCGCAGTCTCCGTCGGTCATGATCCTGCCATCGGGTAGGCAGCGACTCAGTGGCATCGCTGCCGCCGAATACGTCACAGCTGAACTCCCCAGTGACTTTCCCATCGATCAGCTTCAACGATTCCGCGATGTCTGGATCGCTGTGCTCGCGCGGCTTCCCGATTCACCCGAGAGGTTGCGTCAGATCCTGACGAGCCTTGGCTTTCTCGCTCGCACGACCGCGAGTGTGGAAACCCTGCTCGAAGTTCTCGAAGCCGGTCGTGTTGCTGTCCTCGATCAGTCGATGGATGAGCAATTCGTCAGCGTCGACATCATCCGAGGCGGTGGGCGACCCGCTGCGGTCCTCACATCTGCGGGATCACGTACGGTAGCGACCATGTTCGCCGAATTCGCAGCACCCGAACCTGCCGATCAGATCACCGTCGGCCGGGGGGAACTGTGACAGCAAGCCCCGAAGCCGTCGGCGCAGCTCGCGGCGCTGCCCAGGCCGCCTCAGACAAACTGGCCACGGACATCATCGCTCTCGACGTGTCCGAGCAGGTCGTCATCACCGACGTGTTCTTCCTGTGCTCGGGAGCCAATGACCGCCAGGTTCGGGCCATCGTCGATGCCATCGAGGATCGACTGCGGGCCGAGGGTAGTAAGCCGATCCGACGCGAGGGTGAGCGCGAAGGGCGATGGGTGCTGCTGGATTTCGGCGACATCGTCATTCACGTGCAACTGGCCGAGGAGCGCGTGCACTATGCCCTCGAGCGGCTGTGGAAGGACTGCCCGCTCATCGACCTCGAACTTCATGATCACGAGCTTTCTGATCACGAAGCAGCACAGGACTGATCATGCGCCGACTCGTGCTGTGGCGGCATGGCCGCACGTCGTGGAACGCCCAGCATCGATTCCAGGGACAGACTGATGTGCCCCTCGACGAGGTCGGTGTCGGACAGGCCCGTCGAGCGGCGGTGGAATTGGCGGCACTGAATCCGACGATCCTGGTGTCCTCCGACCTGCAGCGCACGCAGGACACTGC
Source organism: Candidatus Nanopelagicales bacterium (assembly GCA_018399515.1). Lineage (GTDB taxonomy): Bacteria > Actinomycetota > Actinomycetes > S36-B12 > S36-B12 > M55B157. The sequence continues at coordinate 619 of JAGYOB010000306.1, read as the reverse complement.
TGCTGCGCTTGCGGCGATCACCGGTTTGACGGTGGGCCTCGATGAGCGGCTGCGTGAGACGTACGCGGGGGAATGGCAGGGGTTGACTCGCGAGGAGATCCGAGCCCGTTACGGCGATGAACTCGATCAGTGGGCGACCGGGTCCGATCTGCGACCCGGGGGAGGGGAGCGGCGCTCCGAAGTCGCAGACCGGGTCGTGTCGGCGGTCGAGGATGTCGTGCGTGCCAGCGATGATGACGCGGTGATCGTGATCGCCACACACGGCGGTTCGGCACGCGCGGGGATCGGGCGCCTCCTCGGACTGCCCGTCGAGCACTGGTCGGCGCTGGGTGTGCTGACGAATGCAGCCTGGTCGGTCCTCCTCGGCCACGACCATCCGCAAACGGTGGACGGCCCGCGCTGGCGACTCCAGGAATACAACGCCCGCTCGCTACCCGAGGCGTTGCCCCGCGATGGTGTCTGGCCGGCTGATGATCGTTAGCTGGCCATCCTGAGCTTCTGTGAGGGTGGGCCGCGGGAAGCCTGAAGCCCGCCTGCAGGTATGCTCGCGTGGCACTTCGGGGCTGTGGCGCAGCTGGTAGCGCACCTCCATGGCATGGAGGGGGTCAGGGGTTCGAGT